>JAAZDJ010000122.1 GCA_012512255.1 Clostridiales bacterium
CAAAGCGAAGAGGATACCCCTACTCTTTTGGCGGAGCAGTAAAGGAAGCTGTCGCTGTTTTAAAACAGCGCAGGGAGAAATATGAGGGATACTTAAAACACCTTGACGAGAGCGGCAAGACCCATTGCAAACCGAAGTGATAGAGGTGGTTGCCGACAAGGGTTAAGAAAGCCGCGCGGATATATTAAACTGCATATACAACGGCATAAATAAGGCTCAAGCCTGACAGAAAGAAGCTTAAAGAGCGAAAATGCCTGTCGGAACACCCTTTCGGTACGGTGAAATGGCACCATGGAGCATATTATCTGCTTTGCAGGGGCAAAGAGAAGGTATCAGCGGAGCTGGGACTGAGTTTTCTTGCCTACAATCTCAAAAGAGCGCTTAACATAGCGGGATTTGACAAACTGCTTGCGGCAATAAAGGGATAAATCCCATATACCCACATCTTTTCTAATTTAATAATCACCAAAAACCCCTCAAAATCTGTCCGAAAACATGCCAAAAGTCCGGCAAAAACCGGACTTTTCGGACGAGGTCTGGCGCGCCCGAAGGGATTTGAACCCCTGGCCTCTTGCATCGGAAACAAGCGTTCTATCCAGCTGAACTACGGGCGCGTATATTGTTTTATATGTAAATAAGTACAAAACCAAGGACCAATTATTATATTTCAAACAAAAAATTTTATCAACAAATTCAATCGGTAATTTATTATAGTTTAGATTGCGCAGCGTTGTCAATCCTAACCGCGTTGCCTGATTATGTTAAAAATCAATCAAAAATATCCGCCAAGTCTTTTATGGAATCAAAAACCAAATCGGGCGCAATGCCAAAATCTTGAAGCATCTTTTGGTCGGTTTCGCCGCTTAGCACCAAAACGCTAATCATTCCAAATTTTTTCGCGAATTTGATATCCGTGCTTAGACGGTCGCCGACCATGGCGATATTTTGCGCTTTGGTCAAAAACTTGCTTTTTAAATAATTGACCATATATTTATAAGGCTTGCCAAAAATTTTTGACGGCTTTCTGTTTGTGCTTGTATATATAAGGCTCAAAAAAGACCCCGTATCGGGCATAAAGCCCTCGTCCGTCGGGCAGTTTTTGTCGGGATGCGTGGCAAAAAACAGCTTGCCCTGTCTTATATATTTGCAAGCCAAGTCCAGCTCGTCGTAAGTCATCTTGGTATGAAAGCCTATCACAACGATTTGGGGATTGTCTTGGACAAGTTTTATCCCATGCGACTCAAACTCGCTCTTTAATTCGTCTGTGCCAAAAAGATAGACCGAATAACCCTTAAAAAATCTTGATATGTAATCCGCCGCGACAATTCCGCTGGTTACGATTTGGTCTATCTCGGCGTCAAAACCCAAGCCGCGAAGTTTATAAAGATATTGCCGCGCGCTTTTTGAGCTGTTGTTGGTAAGATAGCATATTTTTTTATTGAGGCTTTTTAATTTGCTTATAGTTTTGGCCGCGCCGTCTATTGCTTGATTGCCCAAGTATATAGTCCCGTCCATATCCAGCAAAAACAGCTCGGCGTCCTTTAGCCTATTTGGCATAAATAATTTTTAGACTCCTTCCAAATACTTGTCCAATTGCCCCGTTAATTTGACAAACGATATTAAACAAAAACTTTTCAGCGTGTCGGGCGCTAATCCAATCATAAGCATTATATCGGCATCTGTCAAATATTTGGTGGTCCAAAATCCCGCATCGTCGTATACGCGCTTGAAGGCCCGCTCGTATTTTTCAAAATAATTTGAATACCGCGCTATCTTTTTGTTCAGGTCTTGATTGTATTCCGCCCATTTATATTGCATAATCTCCCATTGCTCATAGTCGTCCAAGACCAAAATTTTATCTAGCGCCGCTAGCTCACCAATCCCCAAATAATCGGTAAATTTTTCCAATCTTAAAGTGTTATCGGGCGGACAAACAAAATCCCCCGATTTTAAATTGCTAAGCCATAGCTTATCCGCCCGCATAATTATTTTGGAGCATAAAAACAAATTCTCCCCCTCAATGCGCAAAGGCCGGTTTTCTTTATGAAAGAACATCTCCAAGACATTAAGAGCGCCCGTATGCCCGCCGCCCATAAGCGCTGTGGATTGGCTTAGCTGCGCCAAAGCAGATATTTTGAGCTGGGTTTGTATCAATTCAAAATAGGCTGTTTTCTCTTTTTTTAGTAATTCAGGCGAAAACTTTAAAAAACAATTAAGTATGCTTAGCGCGGCCTCGCATATCCTATAATCAAATTTTTGCAAGCTAAAAACATGCGAAAAATACCAGTCAAACAAAGCCAAATATTTTGAAGCAAGCATTCCTAACCCTGAGCCGATATAATCTTGCGAACATTTGCTAATTGACGACATATCAACGCAAACAACAGAAGCGCATAAGGTCTCAAACAATTCTTTTACATTATTATGATAAGCTTGGGCATAACCAGTTAGCGCCCCGTCGCACTCCGGCGTAGCATAATACAAGGCGAGCGGCAAAGAACATAATGAGCTTGCGATCTTGGCGGCTTCTATTGCATTTTTATCGCCTATCCCTATAATAACCCTAATATCGTCTTGTTTTGAAGACGCGAGTTTTCGGGCGGTTTTTAATTCAACCCTTATTTCCGGGAATAAATAAAGCTGACCCAAAAAGCCTTTTGCCTCAAAATAATCTTTAAGATCTTGGGCTAAAGATTGAAAATTTTGGCTAGTTACAAATAATATCTTTAAATTTTGTCCGATGTTTTGGCATACAGACTCGCAAAATCGGCTTATAGGATTATCGTCTATAATAATGTCTTTGACAAGCAACGAGGCTTGCTTGCCGCTTACCGTAATAGTCTTATTGACAAAGTCTTGGATTTTGGCGGTGTTTATGGCGCTCAAATCGGTCATATTATTTGTTTTTTGCGCTTCCCTAAATTTTTAGTCAAGCGCAATATATTATAACGCTTGGGATTGCAAAAATACTTCGGTCTTTGTCGAACAATATGTATGCGTTATAGTAATTATTGACCTAAAATTATAAAAATACCGCCTTTACCAATCGCCAAGATAGACTTTTCCTTCCAGCCACGCGTCAAAGACGCCTTCCAGATCTTTTTTGCTGGTGTCTTCAAACGCGCCTATCAAATCTTTGGGCCTCGCGATCTTGTATTTGGTCCGCTCGTAGTATCTTTTTAGCGAGTCAAAAAAAGCTTTGTCGCCAATAATGTTTCGTATGTTATAAAACATCAATTCGCCCTTTACATAAGTCATATACACATATTCATATTCGGTTTTGTACGCGTAGCTGGGCCGGTTCATGCTGGTGTCAACCTCGCCGTATACATTCTTATGCATTTCCACATAAACAAGATATGACTGCAAAGCCTGCATTATCCTGCTTGAGATTTCTTGGTTGTATGACGGATTTTTCTCGTAAAACAACGACGTGGTATACTCTGTCAAGCCTTCGTCCAGCCAGCCATATTTTACTTGGTCGTTGCCTACGACGCCATACCACCATTGGTGCGCCGTCTCATGAACTATAATTTCCTTATAGGCGTCTTGGTCCGTAATGCTGTCCGAAACATAGATGAGGCAGGGGTATTCCATCCCGCCATAAATAAAGGGCGTTTTGACCACATTAAGATGCGGATAAGGGTATTGCCCAAATAGCCTGGAAAATGTATTGACAGCGTCTATGGCGGTCTTAAGATATCTTTCAGGCTCTTGATCGTCATAATAAAAATATGTGACCATTATATTGCCCGCGCTTGAGCTTATGGATGAAAACTCTTTGCTCAAAACAAAAGCAAAATCCCTAACCGCCAGCGCCTCAAAGTTTAAGGTCTTGGTTTTGCCTTGAAGCCGCGTGCCCGTGTTTCTGCCCGTCGCCGCCACAAAAAAGTCGCTACTAAGAGTCAATTCAATATTAAAATTGGCAATCTCCGAATAAAACGGGTCGCCGTTAGGGTAATAGGCGTAGGTCGCAAAGCCGCCGTCTTCATAGACGCAGGCTATGGGAAACCAATTACCCAAATTAACGCACTTATCGGTATAACCCAGCCTATGCGGAGTATGCGCGAGCCTAAGCAAAAAATCAAATTCTATAGTAAAGCACGCGCTGGGATATAAGTCCATAGGAAACTTGACGGTCATAATGTTGCGGTCTTCCCCGCCTATGTTAAAATCCGCCTTTTTGCCCGCGACATAAACTTCGTTTATTATTATGTCGCCGTAAGACGGGCCTTTAGGATACGCCCTAGACTGCGCGCTCTCGGACACGGGCTTGATTTTGGCGCCTTCTCTGAAAGCGTTTGGGTAAAGATGCAGTTTTAGTTCTTTTAAAGGGACATCATAATTATTGACATATTTTATTTTTTGGCTTGCCGTAATCGCGTGGTTGAATTCGTCGTATCTGGCCGTAATCGCGTATGTGGTCAGGTCTTTGGAAACCTTTTGGAGCTCCGTTCGGCAAGAAGAGGCAATAAACGCCAATAAAAGCGCCAGCAGAAGCGTTATTTTTTTGATTATATAATTTGACTTTTTCATTTATCCATCCTATTGCCCTTTTAATAAAGGGTAGTTTTATATTTTATGAATCAAGGCGGATGGTTTAGCACCTTTTGGGCGCTATCTTGTCAAAATAATAGTTTATAGGCGATAAAATTATATAAGGCTAAAAAAATAAAAACCGCTGTTTTTTGATATGCACCCCAAAAGTTAGACACATTTGGAGGTGCATTTTTTTATGGGAAAGAGAAATGAAAAGAACAAGAAGTATAGCGCGAAGTTCAAGTTATCTGTTATACTGGATATGCGCGAGAACAAGCTGAGCTATAGAGAGCTATGTCGGAAATATAATATTTCGGAAAAAAGGCCACAGGCTTGGGAGCGCATATATTTAGAGGAAGGAGAAGAAGGTTTGACAAAAGAAAGACTGAAGGTAGAGATGTACTATGGTGAGTTTTTTTCCTCTGCCGATGAACTCATCAGCAGACTGCATGAATACATCGATTACTACAACAATAAAAGAATATCCCTTAAACTGAAAATGAGCCCGGTTCAATACCGAACTCACTCTCATATATTTTATTAATTTTTGTCCAAACTTTGGGGTTTATTTCATTTCTTATATTCCTTATATGACTATATTTTTAACTATTTTTGTAGCGAGGTTATTTCTTAACGCCGCTTCCACGCTTATTCCTTATATGACTATATTCACTATCCGTCCAGGTATTACTATGACCTTTTTGGGCGTCTTGCCTTCAAGGTATTTGGCGATTTGAGGGCTTTCAAAGACGATCTGCTTAACCTGTTCTTGAGAAGCATTTGAGGGCGTCACAACCGTGCCCCTTAGTTTTCCATTAATTTGAACGGCGATTTCAATTTGGTCTTTAAATAATTTGGACTCGTCGTATTCGGGGAAGCTTTGACTGAATATAGAAGGCTTGTTGCCCAGCATCTCATACCATTCTTCGCACATGTGCGGCGCCAAGGGCGCTAACAGCTTGATTAAGGTTGTAATCACGCTTTTTGCGAAGCCTTGATCGGCATCGGGCAAAGAATCGTATTTGTATATGGCGTTGACAAGCTCCATAATCCGCGCCATCGCCGTATTGAACGAAAAAGTCTCGTAATCCGCCCTAACTTCTTTTATGGCGTTGTGCAAAACATAGTCCAATTCTTTTTCAGCCTCGCCATATGCTTTTGAGCTTGCTTGGCAGTCTTTATATTTTTGGACTATGCGGTCTACCCTTTCGCTAAAACGCTCCATAGCCCTTATGCCCTCGTCATTCCAAGGCCCGCCGTCAGTATAGTTAAAGCCAAAAGCAAGATAAAGCCTAAAAATATCCGAGCCATAATCTTTGATATAGTCGTCGGGATTAATGGTATTGCCTCTGCTTTTGGACATGCGGTATCCGTCAGGACCCAAAATCATGCCTTGGTGCACCAACGACAAAAACGGCTCGTCAAAGTCAAGATAGCCCATATCCCGCAGGGCTTTGACGATAAATCTAGAATACAACAAATGCCCTACGGCGTGTTCGGAGCCGCCGATATATTTATCCACGGGCATTATTTTGTTGGTGTATTCTTTGTCAAAAGCGGCTTTGTCGTTATGCGCGTTGGGATAGCGCAAAAAATACCAAGAAGAGCACACAAAAGTGTCCAAGGTGTCGGGATCCCTTTTGGCGTCCCTTTTGCAAACGGGGCATTTTACATTGATATATCTTTCATGTTTTTTGAGCGGCGATTGCCCGTCAGGCGTAAAATTGACATCATAAGGCAGTTCTACGGGCAGCTGGTCTTCGGGCACGGGCACGGCGCCGCAATCTTGGCAATGTATGATAGGTATAGGGCAGCCCCAAAACCTTTGCCTGCTTACCGACCAGTCGCGCAAGCGGTAATTGACTTTTTGTTCGCCCTTGTTGATTTTGCTAAGGTATTCTATTACTTTGCGCTGGCCTTCTTCGCTTGTCAGCCCGTCAAACATGCCGCTGTTTACCATAATGCCGTATTCTGTGTAGGGCAAGTCGTCGGGCGAGCCGTCCGCGCTTTTTATGACACGCGTTATAGGCAAGTTGTATTTTTGCGCGAAAACAAAATCCCTCTCGTCGTGTGCGGGCACGCCCATAACGGCTCCCGTCCCGTAAGTGTATAACACATAATCGGCTATAAAGATAGGCACGCGCTTGTTATCCAGCGGGCTTATCGCGTAAGCGCCTGTAAACACGCCCGTTTTTTCTTTGGCGGTGGAAAGCCTGTCTATCTCGCTGGTCATTAAAGTTTGTTTTTGATATTCTTGCACGGCTTGCTTTTGTTCGGGCGCCGTAATAATATCCACCAAGGGATGTTCGGGCGCGAGCACGACAAAACTCAAACCCGGCAAGGTGTCGGCGCGCGTGGTAAACACTCTAAAGCTATGACCGCTCTCGGTCGCGAACTCTATCTCTCCGCCTACGCTTTTGCCTATCCAATTGGTCTGCATAATCTTGGTTTTTTCGGGCCAGTCTAATTTGTTTAAGTCGTTTAATAGTTCTTCGGCGTAATCGGTTATCTTAAAAAACCATTGCGTCATATTACGCCTTTCCACAACGCTATGGCATCTTTCGCATTCGCCGTTTTGCACCTGTTCGTTGGCTATAACCGTGTTGCAGGAGGGGCACCAATTGACAGGCGCGTCTTTTTGATAGGCTAGACCGCGTTTGTATAGTTGCAAAAACAGCCATTGTGTCCAGCGGTAATAAGACGGGTCCGAAGTAATAATTTCAGCCGACCAGTCTATCATAAGCCCCATTTCTTTGATTTGGCGCTCCATTGTCGCTATGTTTTGGTAGGTGCTGTCTTTGGGATGAATGCCTGTTTTGATAGCGTAGTTTTCGGCGGGCAGCCCAAAAGAGTCAAAGCCCATAGGCTGAAAGACTTCGTATCCTTGCATCTTCTTAAACCGCGCGTAAGAATCCGAAAGCCCGAAGTTCCACCAATGCCCTATATGCAAATTGGCGCCCGAAGGATAAGAAAACATTTCAAGCACATAAAACTTGCGGTCAATGTTTTTGGGGTCAAAATTATGAAGGTTGTTTTCTTCCCAATATTTTTGCCATTTTTTTTCTATTTCTCTGCGGTTCATACCTAAAACTCCATTATAGCGATTTTTATTCCGTTGCAATTTCTAAAGATATTATATCGTAAGATATGCTAAACGCTTTTTGGGCGGTGTTGACATCAAAAATGTTTTGGACAGTTTTGATCATCAATGATTGGGCGTAACTACCGTCGGCGTTGACATCCATTACGGAATACCACGCGGTAAGCGAAGGGCCCGATTCGTATGCCGAGCTTTTGGATATCTGGACTTCCTTGACAGGCAATTTGTTTTCGGTCGGGATTATGTGTTCTTGTACAAAGGGCAAAAACTCATCTGTCATGGGGATGTTTTTCAAATCCTTATGGACATTAATGTCAATAGCATACGCCGTTATCGCGCCGTCTCGATCCACGGCGTCCGTCCAGTTATAAACCCTGCTAAAACTCGCGCTGTAACCCGGCTCAAAAGTTTGCCTATCCAAAGAGCGCGTCAAGAGCAATAACAACTCATTGTCGTATCCGCTTTTGATTTCTTTGGGCTTATAAGTCATTTTGGTTTGTTCATCGTCGCCAAACGCGTAACTTAAGGTTCGGGTCTGATAATCAAAAGAAAACTCAAGAGAAATTTCTGCCGAGGGCATGTCAAAAGTTTTGGTAACTTTTATCGGGTTAAACAACTTGCCTTTTTCCATGCTGAATATGGTTTGGGAAACCATCGTATCGGTTAGGCCAAGATTTTTTATGCCCGCAAGCCCTAAGGCGCTTTCAAAGTCGTTATATCCGTCTTGCAGCATATCTTGGATATCTTCTTTGGACAAATAGGTTATTATTAACCGCGATGTAAGCTGCCAAGTGTTTTTTTGCGCGTCGTGTTGTTCTATAATATATTCCAATTCGCCGTCCGCAATCTCTATGCGCGGCTTGTCGTCCAAAGAGTCGGTTATAATATGGTCTTGTAAATTAGGGTATTGCTTATCTTGGTCCAAATAATAATAAAATGAGACATCAAATACCGATTTTTCTATTTTTCCTTGCCAAGGCTGGCTTAAGTTGATATAAGGCGGCGGCGCGTCGCACCCCCAAGAAAACAAAAATATCAATAATAACGATAATATCGCGCGGATTTTATTCATAAATATTCCTTTTCTCTATAATATCATTTATTATAACACGAAAACATTATTTATTAAAAGCTATACTAGCACAACTCATAATTATTTTCAACAACAAAATAAGTTATGGTTGTTATTTTCCAATTATTTGATAAAATTAGGTTATGGATACAAAAATATTCCCTAACTATATACGCGCGTATCAATACCTCGCGCGGGTTTTAAAAACCCGCCCCAAAATAAGAGGGCGTCTGGATATCCGCCATATAATTATAACGCCCGACAGATACACGCTTCAGCTTGAAAAAGAGCTGATGAAAGACCTTGACGAACAGGGCTCTTTTGATATTTCCGTAATGACTTTTGATAGATTGCTATATAACGAAGGCGTTCCGTCAAAATATCTTTCCAAATACGGCGGAGCGATGCTTATAAGAAAAATTATAGACCAAAACAATAACGGCGAAGGACAAGGCAATTTTTTGTGTTTTAACCGCGCGCTGTTAAAAGGCGGTTTTCCCGCCGATATGCACAAAACCATAACCCAATTAAAAAGCTGTTTGATATCGCCGCAGTTAGCTGTGCAAACCCCCAAACCGCACCTTAACAATAAACTTAAAGACATAAGTTACATATACCAAAAATACGAGCAATTTTTGGACGAATACGGCTTGCAAGACGCGGGCTCAAAATTAAGTCTGTTAAAAGCGCAAATCCCGCGCTCTGAATATATCAAAAACGCGTATTTTTATCTTTTTGGGTTTGACAGCTTGACCCCGCAAGCCGCGGACTTAATCAAGACTTTGGACCGATATTCCAAAGGCGTTATTTTGACCGCGGTTTCGGACGGGCTGGATTTGTATCCTTATATAGAAACAGACACAAAAGAGCCTGATATAAGTAATTTGTCTGAGTTTGAAAAACATATACACCAAAACTTGACCAAAAGAAATATTATCCAATATCACAAGCCCGCGCCAATTAGCGTATTTTGTGCCAATCAGCCCGCAACGATGATAAGGCATGCTTGCCAAATTATTGCCCAGCATATCAAAGAGGGCGGAAAATTTTATGAGATAGCCATTGTGGGCGATGTGAACGCCAAAGACCTTGCGATATTGGACGAAGCGGGCATCAGCTATAACTACGACCATAAAGTTTTGCTTGTAGCCCATCCTTTTGTCGCGTTTATAAAAGACTGCATTGACGCGGTCAGAACGCATTATTATAACGGCGTCGCCCATATCGCCAAAAACTTCTTTAGCGGCATTCCCTACCAAGACGCCTGCGCCTTTGAGAATTATTGTCTTAAATATAATATCTCCCATAACATCTTTGAGCCTTTTGAGCTAGGTGCTCAAACGGACGAATGCGATACCGCGGAGCGCGTCCGCCAAAAACTTGTTGATATTTTAGGCCCTTTTGAGCGCGACCTTAAACAGAGCGCGGTAACGGACGATTATGTTCAAGCTATTAATAAATTTATAAAAGACAACGACTTGGAAAAAAGATTGCGCGAATATAATACTATTTTCGTTACCGATGATTTTGCGCCTTATGCCGAGCAGTGCTGGGACAAGTTCGCGGCTGTTTTGGACGAGTTCAAAATTTTGTCCCAATATAAAATGGATATAGAAGACTTCAGGGCGGTGTTTTTTGCGGGGCTGGAAGCCGTTGAGATATCGGTTATACCGCCTATAATAGACGCCGTCAGCGTTACCGATATTGAAGGCATAAGGTGCGGCAAATACAAAAAGATAATATATCTTAATTGCGCAGAGGGCAGTTTTCCGCCCTTGGAAAAAGATTTGGGGCTGTTGTCCGACGACGATTTGGATTCTTTAAGAGAATATGATATAAAAATTGAACCCAAGATAAGACAAATCAACAAAAGGCGCAAGTTTAATCTCATCCAATCTTTTTATCACGGCGAACGGTTATATTTCTTATACCCAAAACGCCAAAACGGCCAAGAATGCGCCGAGGCCAACCTTTTGAGCGTTATCAAAAAATTATTCCCTAATCATGACGAATACAGCGAAGACAGCTATAACACATTGCTAAGCTTGCCCAGCCTCTCCCAAAACGATATCCCAAAAGTCGCAGGATATTTTTATAGCCAGCCCTCTGCCAAAAAGCAAGTTTTGCGCCTTTATAAAAAGGCCCTTAACGAACGGCAAGAAGTTTTGGGGCTTGGTCTTTCTTCGGCTGCTAGGGCGCTTAATATAAATTTTGACGTCCAGCCTAAAAAGGCGGCATTTCAAGTTATTTTGGGCGACACTTTTTACGCGACCCACTTAGAAAATTATTTTTGCTGTCCTTATATGTATTTGATGCGCCATGTTTTAAAACTGGCAAGGCGGCCAATAGGCGATATTAATTCAGTGGATATAGGCAATATTTTGCACGAGATTTTGGAAAAATTTGCGCAATATGACCCCAAAAACATAGAAGAATGCGAACAAATAACCATTCAGATAACGGACCAGATTATTAGCGAAAACATCAAGCTACAAAAAAATCCGCATTTTGCAAATTTGCTGAAAAACGAGGCTATTAGCGCAACGCGCGCTGTTTTTGAGCAAAACCAAAACTCTGATTTTAAGACGCTTTATACCGAAAAGAAATTTGGAAAAGGCGAGGAAATGCCGCCCTTGGTTATACAAACC
>JAAZDJ010000123.1 GCA_012512255.1 Clostridiales bacterium
ACTATGGACGAAATAAAAGCTATGGGCGGCAAAGACGAATCCTTAGAACAAATCTTCATAAAAATTACCAACCACCAGAACGTTCAAATCTAGTAAAGGTGTAATAATTATGAAAGATATCTTTTTGTTAGTAAAAGTATTTTTAAAAAATGGATTGCGTCCCGACCGAACGAAAACAAAAAAGAGCAGCCTTATTGGCATATATATCGTGTTAGGCATTACTTATTTAATGCTTATGTCGGGCGGCGTTTTAATAATTGTCTTTATGGCGCCGTTTGTTCAGCAAAATAATTTATTGGCCGAATTCGTTACAATGATATACTTGCTTGGCATTGGGCTAATTATTATATTTGGTATCGTGTCGCTTTTGACCTATGTTTATTTTAATAAAGACGCCGAATTTACAGCGTCCTTGCCTATCAAGCCGGGTAAAGTATTTTTGGCGAAATTAGTTATAGTTTATCTATATGAGCTTGTCGCGTTTGCGGCAATTGTAATTCCGTTATTAGTCGCGTTAGGCATAGCAGCATCGCAAGGTTGGGTATATTATTTGTCAATTTTTTTGGGCTTTATTTTAACGCCTGCATTTCCTTTAGCGCTGGCGAGCATTATCGCTATACCAATAATGTATTTGGTATCGTTTTTTAGAAATAAAGGCGCGTTTACAACAGTATTCTTGCTGATATTTTATGCCGTAATATTTGGAGCGTATTTTTATGGCGTAATGTCATTACAAACAAGAACTGAAGAAATCGCCAATAATATGGACGCTATTCTTGCCAGCCTTTCTAATGTCGCTCAAATCATATCCACAGTATTTTATCCTCTTTACGCCATAGCATGTCTAGCCACAGGCAAGGCGTTATACGGCTTAAGCGTTCCATTAAGCGGTCTTGTAAATCTAGCTATAGCGGTATTTTCATTATTAATATTATTAATAATAGCTAATTTTATCTCAAACGCGGTTTATCAACAAAGCACAATAAGACAAAACGAAAGCGCAAAAGCGTTAAGCGTCAAAAATCAAAAAACAGAATTTAGATCCCAATTAAAAGCTTTAATGATAAAAGAATTCAAAGATATCACAAGAACGTCCGCTTTTGGTTTTCAATGTCTAGCCGGTATCATAATATTGCCGCTCATTCTTGTTCTAATGAATATAAACGCTTACGCTTTGCAAGAAGCGGATTTATCTGCGAGCTTGGTCCGCAATATCTATTATGGCGTTTCTTTTGGTATGTTATTGATGCTAGGTAGCGGGATGAATATCGCGTCTGCTACGGCAATCAGCCGCGAGGGCAAACATTTTTATCTTTCAAAAGTTATTCCTGTTGACTATATTATCCAAATAAACGATAAAGTATATTTATCCTTAATAATCAATAATATAACCATATTATTAGGTTATTTAATTTCCATTTTCGTGTATAAACTAGGCGTTATAGAGATAATATTTTTTCCTATAACATTAGGATTATATAGTTATGGCTGCGCGTATTCCACTATAAGATTTGACTTAAAAGAACCCAAACTTAATTGGGCCACTCCCAACGAGGCGGGCAAAAACAATAAAAGAGCGACCATACCGACTCTTATTAATATGGGCGTGAGT
>JAAZDJ010000124.1 GCA_012512255.1 Clostridiales bacterium
ACTTATACGGGAGAGGAAGAATATTTTTACAACGCCCTAAAACAACCTATTTGGCAGATTCCCGTTGGCCTGATTTCGGTAACGGACGATGTTACAGAGCAGCCGATTGTTACATATTCCGTTAAGCTTGGCGAAGAAGAGATTTCAATTTCCGACGGCGCGTTTTTAATTGAGCAAGACGGGCTTTACGAAGTAACAATAAAGGCGGAAGATGCGGACGGCAACATCTCAACAAAGGCATTTACGGTATGGGGATATTTTCGGGAAGACGAGGTTATAGCTGATTTTGAGTACGACTTTGACCTTGATATTTTGGAACACGAAACAGATTCCGACGCTTTTTCTATTGTGGAAGAAGACGGCAATAAAATGCTTAAGGTGATTAATCCGAGCGGGGTTTATATAAACACCCACGAATTTGACGCCCATAAGCAAATATCAATGGATATCAGTTTTGAAGGATTATCATTTGTGGAATTCATTATATACGGAATTCTGCAAGATGATAATGAGCATATTATTAAATATTTTTTTGAGAGAAGTTTTGAACATATTACATTCGGGGCAGGCAGCAACCTTACAAATAAATACAAAGCATTGAAAATAGAAGTTCTATTCAGCGATAGCAATGTAACAATGTGCATAGATAACATTAAAATTACAGACCGGCCTAAAGACATTATTATAAATACCGATGTTTACAATTATTTCCTTACAACAGATGACGAAAAGACAATTGATGTAGCAGGATATGCTTATATTGGTTACAGCGACCCTATCGTAAATTTATCAAACGAGGTGGAGTATACCGTATATGAAGGTTACGGCACAGAGGGCTCGGAGGTGCCGGGCGATGACGGAATATATACATTAAGAAGAGATATTGGCAGGTATACCGTGCAAATTTCAGACCCGCAAGAACAGGCGCAAAGCCGTTTGATATATTACGATATATATGACCCCGAAACAAGAGACAGCTATTATCTTGATTTTGAGTATTTTGCCGATATACACTTTGCAGAATGTTATGACAGCAAATTGGAAATAGCTCAAAGGGAAGAAGACAATCATATGCTTGCGGTAACATAGAGCATATAATGTTAATTTTGGATATATGGATACATTTATCGAAATTAACGGAGTTAATATAGACGCGCAAGTTACTTTTGACTTGGATTTTGATAATATTTCTGACCCGTTTACAGTTTATTTATTTAATGATTATGAAAATTATATAGACTATACTTACGATACATGGGAAGGTAAAAAAACATTTTCCATAACTCTCAGTAAGGGCGATACACTTAAAATATATGCTTTTTACGGTAATGAAAGTACTCAAGCTATAATGTATTTGGACAATATAGCTGTATCATACGACTTAAAGCCCGAAATCCGTATTGATGTCGAGGATTTTGTGCCGAATTCCTATAAAGATATCGAAACAACTCAAGACATTTATACCATTACTTTTAATGAAAAAGAATTTGCGGGTGTATACTATAAAGACAGCGATGAAAAAGTAAGAGATATCTATATTGCTTTCTATACGGGATACGGTAAAGGCACACGGGTAACTTGTTACAGCGATGGTACTCATGTCAATTTTAATCTTAACGCAAATAACAAATATACATTAGTAGTGGGCGACTCTGCGGGAGCAGTCGAAGAAATATTTATATATTACGATGTGATTAAAGACAGAGGCATATTCCTTGATATTGAGTATTATTCGGATATCGAATACATAACTGCCTTTGCGGGAAAATGCGATATAGCAAACAAGTCGGGAAATTATATGCTTAAACTGATATCTCAAGATACACCCGATGGATACAACTCTTTTATCTCAATAGATATATCAAGTATAAAATCTGATTTAGCGGGCAAAAAAATTAAAGTAAATTGCCAATTTGACAACGGAGAAGACAGCATGATGAAATATACAATATATTGTCGAACTGAGGACAAATCTTTTGGTATGTTCAGCAGAAGCAACTACATAGAGGTAGAAGATTTCGACGAAATTACAACAGACGCAATAGACGATGAATACGATGAGTTACAGATATCGTTTTATTTTGACAACCCCGATACTATAGCCTATATAGATTTTGAAATTGTCGAAGCGTAAAACAATATTATTATAAAATATTTTTAAAGCAGGCAAAGCATGTAAACGGAAGAAAAATTCGCAAACGGGGAAAGTTGCATATAACAGGCAAAACAGCTGCGCACTTCAACCGTCCTGGTTGGTTGGCGCGGTTGATCACGGCAAAAAGGCTCCTTTTATAAGGGCCTTTTTGTTGTATACGGATTTTATTGCATGGCGGATAAATGAGATTATATACCTAAAAAATTAAAAAAGGTCTTTGTCAAATGTTGGGGTGAACTTACCGGATTGGCTTTAAAAAACAATAACAGCAAAAACTAATGAACGAAAAGTCAGTGAACGAAAAGTAAGAAAGGGTAGTTCAAACTTACAAAAACTCATTTTTGCTTACGCCTGAGCAAAACGAAAAGAAACAATGGACCTAATCTTTTGATTTAGGTCCATTGTTGAAACCTGCTGAAAAATTGCTGTGCTAAAAACAGCCGCAAAAAACAATCCTCGGTTATAAGAAATCAAATAATCCTCAAGAAAACCCTATTTTTCGCATAAAAAAGGCACAAACGGGAAACTTGCTTTCCGTCGCGCCTTTAGGTGGCGGTATTGAACAAATATTACCCCCCTCAGCGGGGCGGCAGTCGCTAAAAATTTTCGGGAAATCAAAAGGTGCGGCGCTTACTTACCGACGGCGCGTTTTTACAACCATATTGATTATTTGCCTGATTGATGATATAATTTTGTTGATAATATGTTTTTAAAGGAGATTTGCATATGAAAAATTTCTTGTATTTTTGTCTGATACTGTTGTGCGCGGCGTCCCTCGTTTGTTGTGACTTCAACGGCATGAATAACAATGAGGAAGAAGATGATCCTACAAGCGGCTTGGAGTTTTATTTTAAAGGCGACGAGTACTCCGTTACGGGATTCAGCGGCAGGCAGGAAACTGTGGAAATCCCCGAAGAATATCAAGGACTCCCTGTAACATCA
Organism: Clostridiales bacterium; assembly: GCA_012512255.1. NCBI lineage: Bacteria > Bacillati > Bacillota > Clostridia > Eubacteriales > Clostridiales bacterium. Next base: position 3,098 of record JAAZDJ010000124.1, read on the forward strand.
ATAGGCGAGAAAGCATTCATAAGCAGCCATATAATCGGCATCGTCATCCCCGACACCATAACCGATATAGGCGCGGAGGCGTTCAGGCACTGCTACAACTTAACATCCATAACCTTGCCCGAAGGCGTGACGCAGATAAAGGATTCCTGTTTTTTAGACTGTGAGGCGCTTGAATCGGTTACCATAAAAGGAGCGGTCACTTCAATCGGGGCACGAGCATTTAAAAACTGCGAGATGCTTACGCAGTTTGATTTTCCCCAAAGTTTAACTGAGATAGGGTCGGAAGCATTCTTTGGCTCCGCTTTAATGTCCGTCCAGCTGCCCGACAGCGTAACGGAAATAGGGGATTCCGCTTTTTGCCGTTGCTCTTATCTGGAATCGGTAAATATACCTGAAGGCGTGACCGTAATCAATGAAAGTGTTTTTAGTGAAACGGCGATTGAAACGATTACAATCCCTCAAGGCGTCACAAGCATAGGGGGTGCCGCCTTTTGGAATTGCAAGGAGCTGACAAGCGTTACCATTCCCGATAGCGTAACGCATATCGGCAACAACGCTTTTTTAGACTGCACGTCCATTGAATATGAGGTATACGAAGACAATATAAAATACTTGGGCAATTGGGTAATGGGCACGACAAGCACCGATATAACGTCGGCAAACCTCAAATCAACCACTGTGGGAATTTATCAGCAAGCCTTTAAAGACTGCGAAAGCCTTTTGACGATAACCTTGCCGAACGGGCTAAAAAAGATAGGTAAAGAAGCGTTTTATAGAACGGGCTTAACGCAAATAACCATACCGGACAACGTAACTCATATCGGAAATCTTGCATTTGATATTTGCAGCGGCTTAACCACTGTCATAATAGGCAGCGGCATAGAGGAAATAGGAGATTACGCTTTCCATAACAGCGGCGGCGACGGCGCAGTCAGCATTGAGATCAATGCGGAGACTCCGCCGCAAATCGGCGAGAAGACCTTTAACAGATTCAAAGATAATCTTAAAATATATGTCAACTCCGACTACATAAACATATATAAATCGGCTCAATACTGGAGCTTCTTGGCAGATAAGATATACGCTATCGAGTCTTAAAGCGCGGGCGCGGTTAATCCATCAAGGGGCTGTAACGCACAGTTACAGCCCTTTCAGACTGTAAAAAAAACCTCTTTGAACGATTAAGCTCAAAGGGGTGCGGCGGGGATTTAGGCGTCATAATTATATAAACTATAATAAAAAAGAGTACGTATGGACATGCAAGCAGCATGTTAAAAGCAATAAGCTATGCCATCAACTGCCCATAAAAGAAGAGTATTTGGAAAGGATATTCGTTAAGACTATAAACAAGCTTATATCAAACCGTGATGAGATATTGAGCGCCGTGAAGTCGTCAGTAAAAGACGCCATAGCAGAGCTGGACTACAAACAGGACGACGATAATCTGATCAAGATAGATAAGGAAATAGAGCTGCTGCAGAATGAGATATATAACCTTAGCGTAAAACGAAGGACAAAGGTAATCGACGCCGACACATATAACTCCGAGAGCCAAAAAGCCATGAGTCGCATTGATGAGCTATTCGCTCAAAGAGACAGGTTGGCCAAAGCTCAACACTGCGGCGTCTCTCGCAAAGGTAAAGGGCGAAATAGTGGAAAGGTTTCTAAATGAGCAAACTAAACTGGAAAACTTCGATAGAGATGTATTTGAAAAGCTCGTGGAAAAGATAATAATCAAGGGCAAAGACAACATAATGTTCGAATTCAAAGACGGAACGAGTATCAAGGCCGAAATCGAATTATAAACCTTATGAACTAAAGTTAAGTGAACGAAAAGTAAGAAAGGGTAGTTCAAACCCACAAAAACTCATTTTCGCTTGCGCCTGAGCAAAACAAAAAGTAAGAAATCAAGTAAATTTTTCAAAAAAACCCTATTTTTCACATAAAAAAGGCACAAACGGAATACTTCCTTTCCGTAGTGCCTTGATGGCGGAGAGAGAGGGATTCGAACCCTCGCACCAATTTCTCAGTCTACTCCCTTAGCAGGGGAGCCCCTTGGACCTCTTGGGTATCTCTCCAAACGCTAAAAGATTATAGCATAATAAAAGGCATAATGTCAATCAAAAGCATTTTTTTTGATAAAACTTATTTTACCAAAATATATAATGCCAATATAAATAATGATGTTTAAAAATCGCTTAGAATAGCGTTTTTTGTTACTCATAAGAAGTTGCCATAATAGCAATTTAATGCGGATTTGTTTTATTCAAACCGCTAAATATAAGCGTTATTATAATAATCATAAAATATTTTTTAGCCCTTGTTTTTAGCCAAAAAAATAATCAATCAAATGGCTTTTGATTTTTTGGCATTTTTTGGTATAATAAGGCTATGAAAAGTTATAGACAGGTTTTGACTTTTAATGTTCCCTCAAGGCGCGCGTTTATTAACATAACGCCCCAAGTGCAAGACGCCGTGACCAAAAGCGGCGTAAAAGAAGGACTGGTCTTGGTCAATTCTATGCACATAACTTCAAGCGTGTTTATCAATGACGACGAAAGCGGGCTGCACAGCGACTTTGAAAGGTGGCTGGAAAAATTAGCGCCCGAAAAGCCTTACAGCCAATACGCCCATAACGGATACGAGGACAACGCCGACGCGCACCTAAAAAGGACGGTAATGGGCAGGGAAGTCGTGGTGGCAATAACCGACGGAAGATTGGACTTTGGCCCTTGGGAACAGATTTTTTACGGCGAGTTTGATGGAAAGCGTAATAAAAGAGTGTTAATAAAAATTATCGGCGAGTAAACCTTAAGCCATTTTTATAGAAAAAGAGTTTGTCTTATAGTCTGGACAAACTCTTTTTTTGATGTTTGATATTATTGTTTATTTTTATATGTTATGTGTTTTGATTAATAAACTTTTTTTTGATGTTTACATAATTTGTTTTATATTCCGCTTTCCTATGTTCAAACATTTTACGCAATTTGCGGTCTATTATGCCTGCCATGTAGTATAAAAAGAAAAACATTTTTTGATATTTTATATTTTTTATATATTCAATTTTATATTCCGTTCCCTTATGTTCAAAATCTTATGAAGTTTGCGGTCTATCATGCGCACCATATTGTCAAGCTCGTCATCGCCAAACACAGTGTTTCTGCCGCGCGCATATTCCTGGTCTATAAGCTCTTTCATCTTAAGCACCAGCTTGTCGTGCTTTTGGATTTTGTTTTCGCCTTCCAGATCGTAATAAGCGTTTAGCCAATATGCGATTCCGGCAAGCCCTGAGTGGTTGTTGATAGATACATTGGGCTTTTTATTCAGTATCTTTTGCGTGTTAAATATATTATAAATCTCTTCGTCTTTTAGCAACCCGTCGGCGTGGATGCCCGCCCTTGTGGCGTTAAAGCTGCGGCCCACAAAAGGCGTCCTTGGGGGGATGGCGTAGTCCAGCTCGCGCTCAAAGTAATCGGCAATCTCCGTAATTACATGCAAATCCATTCCGTCGTCCGTGCCTCTTAGCTGGCAATACTCTATTACCATCGCCTCCAGCGGACAGTTGCCCGTGCGCTCGCCTATGCCTAATACCGAACAATTGACCGCGCTGCAACCATAAAGCCACGCGACGCTGGCGTTGGTGACTACATGATAAAAATCATTATGGCCGTGCCATTCTATCTGCTCGCTGGGCACGCCCGCGTATCTTCTTAGCCCGTAAATAATGCCCGGAACCGACCTTGGCAAAGCCGCGCCCGTATAGCTTACGCCAAAGCCCAGCGTGTCGCAAGCCCGTATTTTGACGGGGATTTTGCTTTCTTTGGAGAGCTTCATAAGCTCTATGGCAAAAGGCACCACAAACCCATAAAAGTCCGCCCTTGTGATATCCTCAAAATGACATCTTGGAATTATGCCGTATTCCAACGCCGCGGACACAATTTCTAAGTATTTTTCCATAGCCTGCTTTCTTGTAAGCTTCATTTTTTTGAAAATATGGTAGTCCGAACAGCTGACCAAGATGCCCGTTTCTTTGATGCCCATGCTTTTTACAAGCTCAAAATCCCGCTTATCAGCCCTTATCCAGCTGGTTACTTCGGGAAAATCAAGCCCCAGCTCCATGCATTCTCTTGCCGCTCTTTTGTCCTTTTCGGTGTATAAAAAAAACTCCGATTGTCTTATAATGCCTTTTTTGCCGCCCAGTTTGGATAGCAATTTGAATATATGGACGATTTGCTCCACGGTAAAGGGCGCGGTGGATTGCTGCCCGTCCCGAAAAGTCGTGTCCGTAATCCAAATCTTATCGGGCATGTGCATAGGCACCGTGCGGTGATTGAAGACCACCTTGGGAACTTCGTCGTATGTAAAAATATCCCTAAATAGATTGGGCTCTTGCACGTCTTGCAAGGTGTGATGATAATATTCCTGCTCCAAAAGGTTGGTTTTTTTGTTAAAGATTGTTTTGGGCTTATTCTGCCTTTTCATAAGCCTTGCCTCATTATTTTAATTTTTCCAAAAACTCTCTCAGTCTTTGAAGACCTCTTTGGATATCCTCCTTTGAGGCGGCATAAGAAAGTCTTATATGCTCGGGCGCGCCAAAAGCCTCGCAAGGCACAACGGCTATTTGGGCATAGCGCAATAGTAATTCGGCCGCTTTGTGCGCGCTGTCAATTATTTGTCCGTCTATTGATTTGCCAAAGGTTTTGCTGACGTCAACCATGACATAAAACGCGCCTTTGGGCTCAGGACAAGAAAGATAAGGGCATTTAGAAATAAAATCCAAAATCATCTTTCGGCGCTCGTCAAAAGTCTTGACCATTTGGCTCAAAAACTCGGTCTTTGCGTTTAGCGCAGCCGCCGCCGCGTATTGGGAAATACTGCTGGCGTTGGATGTGCTGTGGCTTTGAATTTTGTCTATGGCTTGTGCTATTTCTTGGTCCGCGCCCAAATACCCTATGCGCCAACCCGTCATAGAGTATGTTTTGGATACGCCGTTAATGACTATTGTTTGTTTGTAAAGCTTGGGGGAACACGAAGCTATAGAATAATGCTTTAGTCCGTCGTATATGATGTTTTCGTAAATCTCGTCGCTTATTACATATATGTCGGTCTTTTCTATGACTTCCGCCAAAGCCCAAAGCTCTTGTTTGGTATAAACTATGCCCGAAGGATTAGAAGGCGAGTTAATTATAACCGCCTTGGTTTTTTGGGTAATGGCTTTTTGGAGTTTTTCGGGCGTTAGCTTAAAGCCGTCGTCTTTAGTGTCAACTATCACAGGCGCGCCGTCGCATAGCTTCACTAATTCGGGATAGGTAAGCCAATACGGCGCGGGGATAATCACCTCGTCGCCCGGGTCTACTATGGCCAGCATAGCGTTATATAACGAATGCTTTGCGCCGTTGCTGACGACTATTTGGGAAGGGGAGTATTTCAAATTGTTATCGTTTAGAAATTTTTGACAAATGGCCTCTTTTAATTGGGGCATGCCGCCGCTTGGGGTGTATTTGGTAAACCCTTTGTCCAAAGCCTCCTTGGCGGCGTCAATAATATATTCGGGCGTGTTAAAATCAGGCTCGCCCGCTCCAAACCCTATCACGTCAATGCCCTCGGCCTTCATCTTCTTTGCCATAGCCGTAATCGCGAGGGTCAACGACGACGATATTTGGGCCGTTCTTTTCGCTAAAGCCATAAAAGGCTCCTCCTAAATTTAATAAATGGTCTATTGCGATACATAAGTGATTATATATAATTTAGCTTTTACTGTAAACAAAATACCTGTAAATTGCCATTATAATTAAAAGCATAAGGTATAAGCTATGCTTATGCCTAGCTATAATAGTATAAAAAATAAATATAAAATTGGAAAAAATTTTTAAAAGTTATTCGCTTTGCTGAAGTTTTCGGGTTTGGTCCGCAAGGCGCAATTGTTCTATCATATAGTCTATTTCGCCGTTTAGAAAATTTTCAAGGTCGTATATGGTAAGCCCTATTCTATGGTCGGTGACTCTGCCTTGGGGAAAATTGTATGTGCGGATTCGTTCGCTGCGGTCGCCCGTCCCCACTTGCCCCCTTCGCATTCTGGCGTATTCCTCGTCGGCTTGGGTTTGATACATATCATATAACCGAGATTTTAGCACGCGCATCGCTTTTTCGCGGTTTTTTATCTGGGAACGTTCGTCTTCGCAGGTTACCACAAGGCCCGTGGGCAAATGCGTTATTCTAATCGCCGAGTCGGTCTTGTTGACATGCTGGCCGCCCGCGCCGCCGCTTCTGTAGGTGTCTATTTTTAAGTCTTTTTCGTTGATTTCCACCACCACATCGTCGGCTTCGGGCAAGACCGCGACAGTTACCGTGGATGTGTGCACGCGCCCTTGGGTTTCGGTCTCGGGCACGCGCTGGACTCTATGGACGCCGCTTTCAAACTTCATTTTGGAATACACATTTTCGCCCGATAGCGAAAACACGGTTTCTTTTACTCCGCCTTTTTCGGTGGCATTCATAGAAATATCTTCCACTTTCCAATTTTGTTTGGCGGCGTACATCTTATACATGCGCATAAGGTCCGCGCCAAAAAGCCCGGCCTCTTCGCCGCCCGCGCCCGCTCTTATTTCAATGATGACATTTTTTTCGTCGTTTTTGTCAGGCGGCAGCAGCATAATCTTGAGTTCTTCCTCAATTTTTGCGATATTTTCCTCCGCCTCTTCCAATTGAATTTGGGCAAGCTCTTTTAGCTCGGGGTCTTTGGTGGCGGATAAAATCTCTTTGGCCTCAATTTGGGCGTCTAAGGCCTTTTTGTATTCCAAATATTTGTTGACGATAGGCTCAAGCCTTGAATGCTCTTTGGCGGTTTTTTTCCATTTTTCAATATCGTTAATAAGGTTTGCATCAGCCAAAGACTGCGTCAATTGGTCGTATTTGTTTTTGATGTCTTCCAATTTGTTGATCATAATGTTTAGACCTTTTTTAATGTAATGATGCGTTCTATACCGTCAAGATCTTTTATAATCTCTATGTCGCGATAATAATCGGCGTATTGATTTTTTATTATTTCTTGGATAGTTGCGCTTTGGCCTATGCCGACTTCCATCATCAAATACCCGCCCGCGACCAAATATTTATGCGCTTGGTCTATTATGCGGCGTATAATATTTAGTCCGTCCTCGCCGCCGTCCAGCGCCTTTTTGGGTTCTTGCTTTACCTCGTAAGGCAAGGCGGCAAGCTCGCCGGTCTTTACATAGGGCGGGTTGGTCATAATAATGTCAAATTGCCCTGAGATGTTTTCAAACAAGTCGCTTTCAACGGCTGTTATGTTTTTGTAAGGCTTAAAGTTTTCAGCGGCTACATTTAGCGCCGCTTTGCTGATGTCGCTCGCCGTTATATGCGCGCTCTTTACCGCGTTAGCCAAAACTACGGCGACGCATCCGCTGCCTGTGCCAAGGTCCAATATCTTGGGCTGTTTGCCCGCTTGGGCTAATTCTTGGGCTTTTTTTAGGCAAAGGTTTGCCAAAACCTCGGTCTCAAATCTAGGGATTAGGACATTTTTGTTGACCTTAATGATATGCCCGCAAAAGTCCGTATCGCCCAGTATATATTGGAGCGGCTGTCTTTGCTGTATTCTTTGGTTTAGTATCTTTTTGGCGGCGTAATATTGGCTGCGCTTGATATGTTTTATGGTCTTTAGGCCGACTCTTTTGGTCTTTAAAACATGGCAAAAAATCCAATCGGCTTCGCTTGGGTCTATGCCCGCTTGTTCCAGACTTTTTTTAAATTGTTCCTGGGCCTCTTTAAAATCCACTTCGTCCCAGTCAACGCACGGGACATTAGGGTCTTTGTCCATGCGTTCCACCGCATCAAACGCTTTTATAGCGACTTCTATCATATCGCTGTCGGGCTCTTTGGTGGTAAGGTATTGCAGCGCGAGCCCCGGAGCTTTGATTATCCTAACAAGCCAATTATCCGGCATTAGCGCCAAAAGTTTTAAAAGCTCGTAAGAAAGCCCCGCCACAAGCGGCAGCAAAAACAGCCTTATGATGAGCTTGCCATACCACGCTGAAAAAAAACTTAACCTTGGATTAAGGTCGGTCAAGAAAACAAACAGCGCGTTTGAAGCGGTAAACAATATTATGGAAACAATCATGACCAAAAACAAAAAGGTCGTGCCGCACCTGTCGTGCAGCCTTGAGCATCTTTTGACATTGTCTATGGTCAGGTCAAATTCTTTTTCATAGCAATTGATTGTCTTGTGCTCCGCGCCGTGATACATAAAAGTGCGTTTTATGTCCTTTACAAAAGAAACCATAATCAAATAGGCCAAAAATATGGCAAGCCTTGTAACGCCCTCCACTACGCTATTCAAAACATTGCTCTTATAGCCCCACCATTTGTATGTCAAATAATTGACGCCGTCGCTTACCAAGCTGGGCAAAAACATAAACAGGACTATGGAAAGAGCCAAGCCCAAAAACACCGCGAAAAAGGCGGCGCTTGCCGACATTTCGCTTTGGCCCTCTTCTTCGCTGAAAACCTCGGCGCTCTTTATCAAAGTCTTGACGCCCATTATTAATGTTTGGAAAAACATAACCGCGCCGCGAATAATGGGTATTTTTTTGATTACGCCCTTTGTCTGCTTGAGCCTTTCGGTCCTTATAAGCAGGTTGCCTTCGGGGTCGCGAACGGCCAAAGCCAAAGAACTGGCGCCGCGCATCATTACGCCTTCCATTACCGCCTGACCGCCGATTAATGTTTTTTTGGTCTTTTTGTTTTTCATCAAATAAAACCTTATAAAAAAAACAAAAAAAGCGCGCAATAACTCTTGCCCAAATACTAGTCGTGATTGGCGCTTATTATTTTAAAATATCTAACCTTTTAGATTAAATCTCTTTTTGAATCTGTCAATGCGGCCGCCCGTTTCGGCTATTTTTTGTTTGCCTGTGTAAAACGGATGGCACTTTGAGCAAATTTCAACCTTTATTACATCGCCCTTAATGGTAGAGCCGCTTACGAACTTCTCGCCGCAAGCGCATTCTATGGTAACCATATGGTAATCGGGATGGATATCTTTTTTCATTGATTTTTCGCTCCTGAAACTCTTTCAAAAATATCGTCACAATATTATAATGCATAGCGCAATCCTAAGTCAAGCAAAAGCATTTATTAAAAAAAACATAAATTGATTTTTATGTTTTATGGGCAATCTTATGCGATTTTATTGTATTTATCAGCCATAATTGTAAAATATTGGCGAAAGCGCGGTAAACTTTGGCATAAAATTATTTCAAATTATATTATTTAGTGTTATACTATTATGGCAATTAAATCTTAAGAGAGGTAAACTTTGTGAAAGCTTGGATTATTGACAAGCCACAATCCATGTCTTTGCAAGAAATAACCGAAAACGAAATACTTGACAATACCGCCAAAATCAAAATCACCCTTGCTAGCCTGTCCAGCTACGATGTCAAGATCTATAACGGCGAGCTAGCGGGCGTTACTTACCCGCGCATTCCGGCGCGGCAAGCTGTGGGAGTAATAAGCGAGATAGATGAAGAGAATTCTTCGGGATTGCAACGGGGTCAAAGGGTGGTTATTGACCCTAATCTTTCTTGCAATAATTGTTACGCCTGCAAAACCGACAGGCCTTGGAAATGCGACAAGATAAAGACAATGGGTCTTAGCGCCGACGGTTTGTTAAGGGATTTTGTTTCGGTGCCTATTAGCAATATTTACCAAATACCCCCGCAAATTACAGACGCTGAAGCGCAGTTTATAGAACATACCTCTGTCGCCGTCAAAACTTTTAACGAGTTAAAAACGACAGAAGGCGAACATATCGTAATAATAGGCGCGAGCGTAATGGGCATAATTTTGGCCCAGCTTGCTCTTTATTACCAGGCGGTGCCTATTATACTAGACCCCTCGCAAGAACGGCTTGATATAGCTACTAACTTGGGAATTTATTACGCCATAAACACCAGTATCGCTGACCCCGACGAGCGGATCAAACAAATTACGGGCGGAAGGTATTGCGAAAGCTCGGTATATTTGGCCAATTCCAACGACAAGATACAAAAAGCCTTTGATTACGCTTCGGTAGGCGGCAAGGTCGCAATAGTGGGAGGGGATTACTACTCGTCTAAGCTTTTAAACGGCAATATAAGCGGCATCTTGTCAAAACAGCTGTCCGTAATAGGCATAACCAACGGCCAAAAACAAATACCCGCCGCCATTAATGTGCTGGCGAAAAAAGCCGTGGATGTGACGCCCTTTGTAACTAAGGAATATAAGTTTGAACAAGCCGATCAGGGCTTAAAAGAATTTAGCGAAAACGCGCAAAAATACCATAAGATTATGATTAAAGTGTAATATCGTCAAAAAACGCATAAAAACTTCCAAATTTTTTCATATTAACGCTAAAAGGAGTTTTTATGTATTCTTGCTATATCCCCAAACAAGCTTCTATTTATGAGATTATCTTTGAACTCAGCCAATACGCTTATATCTTTTGCGCGCCCGAGATTAGATAGTTTTTGATGTCTATTACATCGCCCGCGCCGGCGATAAGCGCCAAATCGCCTTCTTTTAGCGTTTTTTTTAGGTGGTCGGCGCATTCCTCAAAGTTGTCAAAATACAGCGCCTGCATGCCCTGTTGGGCTAATTCTTGGCACATTCTTTGGCTTGAGGCGTTTGGGTCGGGTTTTTCTCTAGCGGCGTACACGGGAAGCAAAATTAACTTATCGGATTTTGACAACGAGCTTTTAAACTTTTCCCAAAGAGCTAAGGTGCGGGTATAAGTGTGCGGCTGGAATATCGTTATCACATTGGAACTTTGGGTTTTGGCGGTATCAATCAACGCTTTTAACTCGTTTGGGTGATGCGCGTAATCGGCTATAATTTGCGCGCCGTTATATTCGCCGATATGCTGGTATCTTCTATCCACTCCCCTAAAAGCCGATAGCGAGCTTGAAATATTTTTTGGGCTTATATTAAAAATATTAGCCGCCACAGCCGCCGCCAGCGCGTTATAAACATTATATCTCCCCGCGACTTTCAAATTGATGCGGCAAAGCTTGCGGTCGCGCTTATAAAAATCAAACGAATAGCAGCCTTTGTTATCCGCCCTTAGGTTTTGGGCGCTATAATCAAATCCTTCGCCTATCCCATAAGTTAGGTATCTTCTCATTTTCAACGCCGCGCTGGCGACCGCGCGCGAGTCTTCTCCGTTGACCACCACCGCGCCGTTTCTTTTTGTGTTGGCCGCAAATTCGCTAAAGGCGTCTTGGATATCTTCCAAGTCCTTGAAATAATCCATATGGTCTTCGTCAATATTGAGAATTATACTAATATAGGGTTTTAGATATAAAAAATTGCGTTTGTATTCGCAAGCCTCGGTCACAAAATAAACGCTTTTTCCTATCCTGTAATTTCCGCCTATTAGCTCAAACTCGCCGCCCAAATGTATGGTGGGGTCGTATTGGTGCAAAATTTGCGCTATCATAGCGGTCGCCGTGGTCTTTCCATGCATTCCGCTTACAGCGATCCCAAAAGGATACTCGGCCATAATGCTGCCAAGCAGCTGCGCTCTTTTGACGCAAGGAACATTTTGTTCCTTTGCAGCGACCAGTTCGCAATTGTCCGAAGAGATAGCCGCGTTATAAACCACCAAATCAATGCCCGAGAAATCTTTTTTGTTATGCCCGATGGCGACTTCAATGCCCACAGATTTTAGCTTTTGCAAGGTTTTGCTGGGCGCGATGTCAGACCCGCTTACCTTATGCCCGCTCTTGTGGCAAATTATGGCAAGCGCCGACATGCTTATTCCGCCTATCCCTATAAAATAAATATTCATGGTTAATTTGTATGATTTTATATAGATATATATGATTTGAGGGCGTTTTTAGTTCTGTTAACGCTCTTTTGGGCAAAAATTTTTTAAAAGGTATTGAATTATTGACAGAAAAGTAGTATCATAGTGATATGGAATACATAATATTCCCAAAGTATTAATTGCAAGGATGGTGACTAAGGGGTGAATATTACCGAAGTTAGAATCAGACTTAAGACCAAAGAGGAAAGCAAAATTAGGGCAATCGCATCAATTACGCTAGACGAATGTTTTGTAGTGCATGATATTAAGGTCATAGAAGGAAACGATGGATTTTTTATCGCTATGCCCAGCAGAAAGACTCCTGAAGGCGAATTTAAGGATATAGTTCATCCTTTAAATACCGAAACCAGAGAGTTTATCAAGCAAAGAATTTTGGAAGAATACGAAAAAGCGCGGGCTGAAAAACAGCAACAGCAGCAAGAACAACAGCAAGAACAGGAATAATTCAATAAGCGTAATCGAAAAATTAAATAATTTTTTATTTGATTTTTTAAAAAGGCAAGGGATAAATTGTTTTATTTTGCTTTGCCTTTTTTCATTTGGGTTTTTTTGGTATATCGCCAAATGAAAAGGCAGCAAAATTTATATTTTGGTCTACATATAAAAATATTCTTTGCCTAATATGGCGACGCTACGGCGTTAACTTTAATTTTTGGCTTGATAAGCAATAAAATCAATAAAGAATTATTTAAGAATTATTATTGACAATTAAGAAAATTACCATTGACATTAATTTGGTTTTGTGATATTTTTATAACGCGATGTAATCGTTTACATCACAAAAGAAAAGGGCGACAAAAAATATGAAAAATAAGCTTTCTATTAAAACGCGGTTTTGCGTAATCGGCGGTGGACTTGCGGGCATTTGCGCGGCCGTCGCGGCGGCAAGGCGCGGGGCAAAAGTTGTGTTGGTCCATGACCGGCCGGTTTTGGGCGGAAACGCTTCCAGCGAAATCCGCATGTGGATTAGGGGCGCCAGCGAACGCCATCCCGAAGATAGGGAGGGCGGGCTTATTGAAGAAATCGCGATGGATAATATTTATTATAATCCGTCTATGGATTATCCGATGTGGGACGCGGTTTTGTATAATAAAGTAATTTCCGAGCCTAATATAGAATTGTTATTGAATGCTTCGGTTTTTGACGCTATAACCCAAAACGGCAAAATCATATCCGTCAAAGCGTGGCAGCTTACGACATATACCGAAATAGAGATATGCGCGGATTATTTTTGCGACAGCAGCGGCGACAGTATTTTGGCCGAGTTTACGGGCGCAAGATTTAGGAGGGGGCGCGAATCCGCCGATGAGTTTGGCGAGTCATTTGCTCCGCCGCAATCGGATAATAAAACTATGGGCAACAGCGTGCTTTTGCAAGCGCGCCAAACTCATACAAAAGTTAAGTTTACGCCGCCGCCTTTTGCCAAAAAGTTTACCAAAGACAGTTTTCCTTATCGTTTGAACACGACGGACAGAAAGGGCTTTGTAAACGATAATTTTTGGTGGTTAGAGATTGGCGGGGAGGACGATACCATCCGCGACGCCGAAAAAATAAGGGCCGAACTCATACCGATTGCGTATGGGGTATGGGACTTTATCAAAAACAGCGGGGTTTATGACGCGGATGAATGGGAATTGGAATGGATAGGGTTTTTGCCCGGCAAGCGCGAAAACCGAAGATATATAGGCGATTATGTGCTCAACCAAAACGATTTGCAAAGCGGCAGGATTTTTGAGGATGAAATCGCTTATGGCGGCTGGTCCATTGACGAGCATCATCCAAAAGGCCTGAAAACGCCTAAGTCGCCGTTTTTGCACCATATGGTCGTGCCGCCTTATTCCATACCGTATAGGTGCGTTTATTCTGTCAATATCCAAAACTTATTTTTTGCGGGAAGAAACATCAGCGCCACGCATATAGCCAATTCTTCCACAAGGGTAATGGCGACATGCGCGGCCATAGGGCAAGCGGTAGGCTTGGCGGCTTGGCTTTGCGTCAAACACGGCAAGACCCCGCGCGCATTAAAAGAGGATATATCAAAATTGCAGCAGCTTATAAGGGACGACGATTGCTATTTGCTAGGCTTCAAGCGAGCGTTATCCGATGCCATAAAAAACTCTACGCATAATTTAAGCGAGGCTAATTACTTGGCGCTTATCTCGGGCGTGGAACGAGATTTTGCGGACAGAAAATACTGCATGGAATTTGAAAAAGGCCAAAGCGCGCGATTTGAGTTTGAAAAAACTTATTGCAAATATATAAGGCTTGTCTTTGATAACGATATCGCCCGCGAGCATGCCTATAACCGCGAGGTGTTTAATCATCAAGAATTTAATATGAGACAGTTTCCGCAAAGGCATAATAAACCTTTAGATTTAAAACCCGCTAAAACGCCGCCGTCTTTGGTCAAAAAATTTACAATACGGGTTAAAATTGAAAACAAATGGATTGACTTTTTTAACGAAGACAATAATTTCCAAAGACTGCGCAAGATTTTAATTGACAAAAAAATAAGCGGAATAGAGTTTTTGGGGCTGGAAACTTACGGGCAAGAAAAAATCCGCCTGTTTTCCATAGATATGCTGGACGCTTAAAAAATTGTTCCGTTTTGTTACTTTATATGGTCCAAAGCGTATTCGCGCATGCTTTTTGGGAAAGGCTTGGTAATCATCCCCACCCGAGTCAGCATAAACGGATATTCGTTTGAGCTTAAATATTTGGTCATAAACTCGCCCTTTACCATATCGGCTTCGGGATAATCGGCGATAACAGAGCTCATTGGATGAAAACCTATATTCAAAATATGCCCCGACAAAACCAGTCTTGCGTATAGCCTGCCGCAATTGACTTGAACCAGCCTGTCATTCATTTTTTCGGTAGGGCAAACTATGCTCATAAACGTAGGGGTATGCGTATATAATTTTTCATACATCTTTTGGGTATGGTTTGCGCGCATTTTGCCCGACCTTAAAAAGGGCATGGTAGTCAAGATGCCTTGCATAAAATATTTTGCCAAAGGGTTCTTGACGCCTTCGGTTTCCAAAGATAGCCCGTAAGACTTTTTATTTTTTTGCAGTTCGCTAAGCCGCGTCAAAGATTTTAACTCCTTGGCAAGACGCGGTGTCTTGTCCACTATTTCCAATCCTTTAAGCCCCAATTCTTTTATGTTTTGGGTCTGGGCGGGCTCGGAAAAAAACTTTATGTCCAAAGATTCAAAGTCGTCCAAATCAAAAAAATAATCCATTTCGGCTTGGGATAGCGGCGTCTTAACATAGACATAGCGGTTTGTGTCTTGTATGAATAAATTATCGTATAGCTCAATTCCTTCCAAATCGGGCGTGTTGTTTAGTGTTACTTGGGCGATAGGGGTTTGGGAAAAAGAAGTTTTGATGTTTTCTTCGTCTAAAGGCCCTTGGGGGAATAATTGCAATTCCGTCCCAAATCCCAATTTTTTGGCCGCGATTGTCATGTATTCCAAAAAAGTGCCTATTGAAATCAGCATCTCTCTATGGGTGGGGTCTATATAGGCGATCCGCTCAGGATTGGCGAAAACATAAAATTTTTTATCGTCTTGCTCGTCTAGCTTGAATTGCCAATTTTGCAAATTGTGCGCCGATGGCGCCAAAACGCCTATTGACAAAATCTGCAGCCGCGGCTCTTTAAAAATTTTGTAATATCTTTTGTCCCACGGATCAAGATAATCGGCGTGCGCGAACATTCCGCCTATCATAAGCACAATTATGGCCATTATAAGCAAAATCGAGATTATGGCTATTGACCATGTTATTATCCTTTTAATAACTTTATTCATAACGCCGCTTACCTTGTTATCCCTTGGTATCCGTCGGGGTCAAAACTGCCTTGCCCTTCAAAAATGATGTTATCATTATCTATTTTTATGTCCGTAATATATGAGGACGGCAAATTAAGCCTTTGGCAAAACTCATAAGCGTCAATCAATCTGCCGCCTATGGAAATAATAGCGCAACAGCCCTGTTCGTCTTTGGTGTCCACGATTATGGGGCTGATGGACGCGACTTTGATTTTCATCTTTTCAAGGGCGTCCAAAATTTGCCCTTTAGGGACAGTGGCCGTCCATCTTTTGTCTATATGGTAAAGCTTGGGACGGGGATTATTAAAAGGCGCCAAGACGATAGGCTCTGTGGGTTTTTGGTAGTCTTCTTTGGTATGGGGGTTTTCCTCTTCGGTTAGCTGGCTTTGGTCCGTATCTTCTTGCGCCAAGTTATTTTCTTGGGTTAAGTTATCGTCTTGGACAAACGGGGTATTTTCTATAATTTCGGGGATATTTTTTGGGGGCGCGGGCCTTTGCTTTGTGTCGCTACACGCAAAAAACAAAGATAAGCAACATAATATTAATATTGTTATCAAAAAAACCTTTGATTTTTTCATAATTATAGTATTGTTAAAAATCCAAAAAATATATCTTATTTTTATTTTCAAGGCAGGATAAAAAGATACATAGACAACAAAAGCCCGTTGTGCTAAAATTATGTTATTAAAATCAAAAGAATATAAAAAATGCGATTGGATAAATTTTTGAAGCTGAGCAGAGTAATAAAGCGCCGGACGGTCGCGCAAGAAGTTTGCAAAAGCGGCAGGGTGAGCGTCAACGGAAGGCAGGCAAAATCCGCCCAAATGCTAAAGCCCGACGACATTGTGGCTATAGGCTATGGCGATCAGCGCTTTGTTTTTAGAGTGCTTGAGGTGGACGAGAGATTGCTAAAATTCAAGCCCGCCCAAGCTTACGAGGTTATCAATGAATAACTGCGCCGCGGTTATAGTCTGCGCCGGCAAAGGCGAACGGGCTAAGCTTGGTTATAATAAAATTTTTTACCGCTATCAAGGCAAAACGCTCCTTGAGCATTGTTTGGATAAGTTTGACTGCCCTAAGATTGTGGTCGCCGCAAAACAAGATTTGGACCAAGTTAAAAAAATAGCTTCGTCTTATTCCGATGTCGCAATTACAATAGGCGGAAGCGAGCGGACCATGTCGGTAAAAGCGGGCCTTGAACTTGCAAAAGAATACGAGTATGTGTTAATTCACGACGGGGCAAGGCCTAATGTTTCTAAAGAATTGATAAAAAGGCTAATAGAGGCTTGCAAAAAGCATGACAGCGCTATTCCTTATATTGATATAAAAGACACGGTTATCCAAAAAACAAAAAATAGTTTTGATGTTTTGGATCGACAAAGTCTTATGGCGCTTCAAACCCCCCAAGTTTTCAAAACCCAAAAAATCTTACAGGCATATGATAATGCGGACGCCGCCTTTTCCGACGATAGCCAAGTTTACGCCAGAAGGTGGGGCGGCTGCCATTATGTCTTGGGCGAAGAGAGCAATTATAAAATAACCACAAGCCAAGATTTGTTAAGGCTGTCCCAAAGCCAAGCTTGCCAATATCGCTTAGGCATCGGATATGATTTCCACAGGCTGTCGCAAGGGCGCAAGCTTGTTTTGGGCGGGGTGAATATTCCGCATGAGCTGGGCCTTAGCGGGCATTCGGACGCCGACGCGGCTGTTCACGCTTTGATGGATAGCATTCTGTCGGCGTTGGGAATGGCCGATATCGGACAATTATTCCCCGACAATGACCCTAAATACAAAGATATATACAGCGTTAGGCTGCTTGAGGAGGTTGTCCAAATATTAAAAAATCAAAACGCGGATATTAACAATGTGTCCATAACTATTTTGGCGCAAAAGCCTAAACTAAATCCTTATATCCCGCAAATGAAAACTTTGCTTGCCAAAACCTTAGGCGTGACGACCCAGCAAATAGGAATAACCGCCACAACCAACGAAGGCTGCGGAGCGGTAGGCAGGGAAGAAGGAATCGCGTGTTTTTGTTCTTGTTTGCTAAGGTTATACGATAACTGACATGAAAACCATAGATAACGCAACATCCTACAAAAAAAGACTTTCTCCCATATTAATAATTATTTTGGGGTATTTGGGCGCTATAATTATCGGAACTTTGCTTATCGCGCTGCCTGTCGCGAACACAAGCGGCAATTGGCTTAACCTTTTGGACGCTTTTTTTATGGCGACCAGCGCGGTTTGCATTACGGGGCTTACCGTGGTCAATACTACGCTGTCTTTCACCATTTTTGGCCAAATTGTCCTATTGGTTTTAATCCAAATAGGCGGGCT
Source organism: Clostridiales bacterium (assembly GCA_012512255.1). Taxonomy (NCBI): domain Bacteria; kingdom Bacillati; phylum Bacillota; class Clostridia; order Eubacteriales; species Clostridiales bacterium. Next base: position 21,151 of record JAAZDJ010000124.1, read on the forward strand.
TGGCATAATGGGCTTTTCGTCCGCCATTTTTTTGGCGATAAGGAAAAAATTGACATTATCCAACAAGCTTGCCATTCAGCAAGCTGTGGGCGATATGCCTTCATTTAAAATCGCCCAATATTTGCGGTATATGATTGTTACTACGGTTATAATAGAAGCCTTGGGGACTATGGCCTTGGCACCTGCTTTTTATAAGGCTTTCGGGCCGATAGGAATCTTTAAGGCGTTGTTTATATCGGTTTCCGCGTTTTGCAATGCGGGCTTTGATGTTTTAAGTTATCAGCGCGGTTTGGGCAGTCTTATGGATTTTGCCGATAATGTCTTGGTATTGCTGTCCGTTAGCTTTTTGATAATATTGGGCGGAATCGGGTTTTGGGTAATTATGGATGTTTTAACAATGCGTAAAATTAACAGGCTGATGACGCATACCAAAATCGTAATTACGGCCACTATCGCTTTGATACTGCTGGGCTCAATCGGCTATCTCATAGCCGAGTGGAATAATCCCCATACGCTAGGCAATATGGATATGGGGCAAAAATTTTTGAATTCTTTTTTTATGGCGGTGACGCCGCGCTCGGCGGGGTTTTATAATGTCAATATCAATAATTTGACCGTATTTTCCAAATTTTTGACTATGCTTTTGATGTTTGTGGGATCTTCGCCCGCTTCAACGGGCGGCGGCATAAAGACCACGACCGCGGTAATTTTGCTGCTTGCGATCATTGCCGGGCTTAAAAGTAAAGACCGCATAATATTAAACAAACATGCTATAACCTCGCGCATGATCTTAAAGGCTGTGGCTGTTGTTAGCCTTTTTTGTCTTTTGGTTATATCGGCGACTATGGCGCTACTGGTTACTGAAAGCGCCAGCCTAAACGCGCAAGGCTTTGCTTTGGATAATTTATTCTTTGAGGCGCTGTCGGCTTTAACAACGGTTGGTTTTTCTTTTGGCGTCACGCCGTATTTGAGCGCGGGCGGAAAAATTATTATAATGCTGGCGATGTTTTTGGGCAGGCTAGGCCCGCTTACTATTGGGCTATTGTTTTTAAAAAATATAAAAAAGGAAGACAAATTGCGTTATCCCGAAACGACGATAATGATAGGATAAAAGGTAAAAGATATGAAAAACAAAATGACTCAATTTTTAGTTATAGGGCTTGGCGGTTTTGGTCTTGCGCTTTGCAAAAACCTTTACCAAAAAGGGTGCGATGTCTTGGCGATTGACCAAAACGAAGATTTAGTAAACAGCGCGAGCGAGTTTTGCACTCACGCGATTTGCGCGGACGCCAGCGACGAAAGCGTGCTAAGACAAATCAATGTGTCGGATTTTGACGCTTGCATTGTTTGTATCGGCAATATTGAAGCGAGCGTTATTGTGACGCTTTTGTGCAAGCAGCTAAACGTCCGATATGTCATGTCCAAGGCCAATAACAACCTTCATAAAACGGTTTTGCAAAAAGTGGGCGCGGACGCCGTAATCTTCCCCGAAGAATATGTTGGCGAAAAAGCCGCCGATATGCTGACCAGCCCCAATATCTTGCAACTGGCCAAATTAACGCCTAATTTTAGCATTATAGAAATAAAAACGCCCGAAATTTGGGCCAAAAAATCATTAATAGAACTAGACCTTAGAAAGCGTCAAAATGTAACGGTATTGC
>JAAZDJ010000125.1 GCA_012512255.1 Clostridiales bacterium
GACCATTTGGGGCTTAACCCAAGCCTAAAAGCCACATGTTTTCCTACTTCAGCGACAATGGCAAACAGCTGGAATGTTGAGTTTTGCGAACAAATGGCTCAGCATTTGGGCAAAGAAGCCGTATGGCAGCGGGTTAATATTTTGTTAGGGCCGGGCATTAATATCAAGCGCAATCCTTTATGCGGCCGTAATTTTGAGTATTTTAGCGAAGACCCCTACTTAGCGGGCAAAATGGCCGCGGCGTATGTAAGAGGAATACAATCCAACGGCGTCTCGGCGTGCGTTAAGCATTTTGCGGCCAATAACCAAGAATATTGCAGAATGGTAACAGATTCCATTGTGGACGAACGGGCTTTAAGAGAAATATATTTGCAGCCTTTTGAAATGGCCGTCAAAGAAGGCAAAGTTAAGACGGTAATGAGCTCATATAACAAGCTCAACGGAACTTATACAAATGAGCATATAGAGCTATTGCGCCAAATATTGCGCGAAGAATGGGGCTTTGACGGCATTGTCGTTACCGATTGGGGCGGCGCCGACGATCGAGTAAAAGGTCTCATAGCAGGCAATGATTTGGAAATGCCCACTACAGCGGGCGAAACCGACAAAGAAATCATAGCCGCAATCCAAGAAGGCAAGTTAGACGAAAAAATATTGGACGAAGCGGTTGATAGGTTATTGACTTTAATAAACCAAACTAACCAAGCTTTATCCAAAATAGCTGATTTGGAGCTAGACGAACAAGCGCATCACGAGATGGCGCGCCGCGCGTGCGAAGAGGCGATTGTTTTGCTGAAAAACGACAATAACGCTTTGCCCTTAAAGAGCAAAGAAAAAATTGCCATAATAGGCGATTTTGCTCAAAATCCCCGCTATCAAGGCGCAGGCTCGTCTATAGTTAATCCCACTAAGCTAGAAAACACGCTTGAAAATATCAATAATTATGATTTGGATTTTATAGGATTTGAAAAAGGATTCAATAGATACGGCAAAAAAAGCAAAAGATTAATCAAAAAAGCTATGCGGCTGGCGCAAAAAGCCGATACCATTTTGTTATATTTGGGCTTAGACGAAGTTACCGAAACAGAAGGTATGGACAGAGCTGATATGCGCTTGCCCCAAAACCAGATAGAATTATTAAACTCCCTTAACGAGTTAGGCAAAAAGATAGTAATAATTTTGTCTTGCGGCTCGGCTATTGAAATGGACTTTACGGACCAAGCCGATGCCGTGCTACATTCATATTTGGGCGGGCAGGCGGGCGCTCGCGCCGTTCTTAATGTTTTGGTCGGCAAGGTTAATCCTTCGGGCAAACTCTCGGAAAGCTACCCGTATAAATATGAAGATTGCGCCTCAGCTAAGTATTTCCCCGGCAAGGAAATGACGGCGGAATACAAAGAAAGTATTTATGTCGGCTATAGATATTATGATACGGCGGGCGTGGAAGTCAAATATCCTTTTGGATATGGATTAAGCTATACGACTTTTGAGTATTCGGATTTGAAAATTGGCGATAACGGCGTCAAATTCAAAATCAGCAACACAGGCAAATATGACGGCGCCGAAGTCGCGCAATTGTATGTAGGGCTTGAAAACAGCAAAATATTCCGCCCCAAAAAAGAACTCAAGGGATTTTGCAAGGTATTCTTAAAAGCGGGCGAAACCAAGACAGTAGAAATCCCCTTTGATGATAAAACATTTAGGTTTTACAACATAGCCAAAAAACAATGGGAAATAGAAGAGGGCGATTACGCAATCTATATCGGCGCTTCCTCAAAGGACATAAGACTTCAAGGCGTTTTAAGCGTTGAAGGCGTCTCCGCCGATGGAATATACGACAAGGCAAAGCTATCTTCATATTTCGCGTGCGATGTAAAAGATGTAAGCGAGTCCGAATTTGAACAGCTTTTGGGACGCAAACTGCCCGAGCCTCATTACAAATTTTATAAAAAGAACAGGATTCAGGTTGACATCTACACTACCGTTTCGCAACTAAAATACGCGCGCGGCTGGACAGGACGGCTTTTCTCGGGCGCTATTAGCTTTGCGATAAAATTTCTTACAGCCATCGGCAAAAAAAGCCAAGCCAATGTGCTTATTATGGGTATATATTATAACCCTCTTCGCGCCATATCGCGTTTGTCGGGCGGTCTTATAAGCTGGGGACAATTGCAGGGCATGATTGTAATGTTTAACGGAAAGTTCTTTAAAGGCCTGTCAATGTTCCTAAAAGAAGGGCGCAAAAAGAAAAAAGAAAGAAAATTACAAAAGAAAAATAAAAAATAAAAAAAATATCAAGGAGAAATAAAAATGAATATGACAAAAAATGATACGGCAATAGAACAGGAAAAAACGCTTGAGACCGCCTCTCAAACGCAAGAAAAAGAGCCGGGCAAAGTCAAAAAGTTTTTTATAAAAATCGGAAATTGGAAGTTTTTTAGATGGTGCGCTAATGTATGGACAAAATTTAAAACAAAGCATCCAAACATTGCCCAATTTTTGGTGTTTTTCATATTAAGCAACGGCGTGACTATATTGCAGCTAGCCATGATGCCTATCTTCAAAGCGTTATTTGAATTAACCGATTTGGTCAATATAGATTTTAGAATTTGGCAGGTAGGCAAAAATTTTGACGGCTCGGACTATTATGTGTTTAACTACGCAAAAGGAACAATCATGTCAGGCGGGGGCGGCGGATTGGCGTATTTCTTGGCGGTGCAACTGACTTTGGCAATAGCGCAAGTCATTAACTTCTTTGCGCAAAGGAATATTACATTCAAAGCTAATAATAATATTTGGTGGTCGGCGATGTGGTATGTTATAGCTTACATAGCCATAACTTTGATTGCCGCGGTCGCGCAAGGTTTTTATAAAGCGCCTATTTATAACTTATTTATCAATACATGGAACATGGGCAATTTTGGCAATTTGCTTGCCGACATAATCACCATGATAATAAACTGCGCGATATCGTTTTGGGTGTTCTTTCCTATATTTAAGCTTATCTTCAAACAAAAAAAGGAAACCAAACCCACAGAAGCGTAAAGCTTTGTTTAGGATAAAAAAAGCTTATTAGCGCTCCATGTTACCCAAAAAACCATATATAAAAAATATTTTGCTTCCTTATTGAAGGGTGGGGATGATGTCAAGATTAAATCGTTAAATGACGCTTTTAGCAGGACAACATTCCCATCTTTCATTTTTATTTTAGATATAAAAAAGTTTGCCCAAATAAATGGCCAGCCATTGATTGATTAGAAAAATAAGATAGTAAAATAAACCTAATTACCATAAGTTTTGAACGGTAATATATTGATTATATTATTAAGCATTGCGTTATTGCTTTTTACTACTTTTTTCCAAGCGCTTTATAACGAATACGGCGCCAACCTTATATGCTGCCGCTTTATTTGATTTTTGCGGCATATGATATATTGTGCAGCATCTTTACTATGTGCATTCAATATGGAATCTTTATGAGCGGGAAGCCGGCACGGGTATGGTATCAACCAACAGCATAAAGCCCCGCACAGAAACATTTCTGCAGGCACTTCCATATTCGGCATGATAATTTTAGAAAAGGAGCTTTTCAAAATATATCCCGAAATTGACCTCGTGACAACCCCGTCGGGAGAACTATCGGCAATGGCGCATTGTAACAATTGTTCCTCCGAAATAAACGCATGGAAGGAGTTGTTTGGGGAAGTTGCCCAAATCAAAGATAAGGAATTGCTCTATGAAAAGATGTTCTTAAAATCCTTGGAAGGCGATAAGGATTGCGGTGGCATGCTTGTAAATAATTATGTTTCTAGCGAAAATATTACGGGGATAAAAAAAGGCAGGCCGTTGATAGTCAGAACGCCAGAGAGCAATTTCACATTGGCTAATTTTATGCGCTCGCAACTTTACGCCGCGTTTGCGACTTTGAAAATTGGTCTTGACTTATTGATTGATAATGAGCAAGTTAAAATCGATAAAATCTACGCGCATGGCGGCCTGTTTAAACCGAGCAAATAGCGCAAAGATATTTAAGCGCGGCAATCAATGTTCCGGTTTCGGTTATGAAAACAGCGGGAGAAGGCGGCGCATGGGGAATGGCGATTTTAGCGATGTTTTTGCTAAGAAAAAAAGAGAATCAATCATTAGAACATTATTTGGAAAACGAAGTTTTTGAAAAAGTGGAGAGCCAAAGATTTGAGGGTTTATTTGAAGAAAAACCCCAAGGCAAAAAATCATTATATTTTAGATTCAAAGGAAAAGGTCGATTTGATTTTATTACTTTTGAATTGGGGTAATTATTAAAGTATTTATAAAATACAGTGGTAGTTTCAAAGTCTTTTATAAAATGCAACGGATAATGTCTGGATAACTCAGTGATAACAAAGTGCCCTCTTTGATGTCGTTAACATAAAATACAACGGATAATGTTTAGATAACCATTTTGTGCGACATAAAAGATTTTTTTAATATTTTGTATTTTGAACTTAAATTAGCTTTTTTAAAAATAGCGCGATTAGGGCTTATATTTTTCCTTAACTTTTTGAAATACGCCAAAATATGCATATATAAATTAAAGGGTTGTAATATATATCAAAAAAGAATAAAATATTGTTTATTTTATAAGTTTATGATAAAATTATGATAGTTAAATTATATTCCTTATAGATTTGGACAGTATAGACA
>JAAZDJ010000126.1 GCA_012512255.1 Clostridiales bacterium
CATTCCCGCCGTGCCGGGATGCGATATAGTATTGACTATTGATTGCGAAATACAAAAGCTGGCGGAAAGCGCGGCGCTGGACGCGTATAAAACATATAACAGCAAATCGGCAAGCGTTTTGGTTATGGATGTCAATACGGGCGCGATACTAGCTATGGCGACCTCGCCTTCATTTGACCTCAACAACCCGCCGCGCGACAACATACCCCTTCTTAACGACTTAACAAAAAACCGGTTAATTACCGATGTTTTTGAGCCAGGTTCAACTTTCAAGATTTTTACACTTTCGGGCGCGCTGGACCAAAACAAAACGTCGTTAAAGGATAGGTTTTATGACCCCGGATACAGAACCGTGGACGGCCAAAGAATCAAATGTTGGAAAAGCGGCGGGCACGGGTCACAATCTCTCCAAGAAGCCGTTAACAACTCGTGCAACTGCGTGTTTGTGGACTTGGCGTTGAGGTTAGGCGTAAATGATTTTTATGGCTATATCCAAAACTTTGGTTTCGGAAGGGCTACGGGCGTGGATTTTTTGGCGGAATCCAAAGGCATAGTGATGAACAAAAACAGCGTAAAAACAGTGGATTTGGCGCGAATAGGTTTTGGGCAGGCTATTGCCGTGACGCCTTTGCAGCTTATTACATCGGCTTGCGCCGTGGTAAACGGCGGAAAACTTATGAAACCGCATTTTGTCAAAGAAATCCGTTCGCATGACGGCCAAACGGTATATATCAATAACCCTGTCAAAACAGCCCAAGTAATAGCAAGTTCTACCAGCGATTTGATGAGAGGCATTTTGGAAGAAGCGGTTATAAGCGGAAGCGGCCGCAACGCGGGCGTAAGCGGATACAGGATAGGCGGAAAAACGGGAACGGCCCAAAAGTATGAAAAAGGCGTAATCGCAAGAGGCAAATATGTTTCCAGCTTTTTGGGCTTTGCGCCCATGGATAATCCCCAATATGCCGTGCTTGTCATAGTGGATGAGCCCGCGGGCTATTTATACTACGGCAGCATTGTGGCCGCGCCATACGCCGCTTTTATGTTCAAAGGGATATTCGCTTATAAAGGCGTCGCCCCTGATAAAGATATTGGCGACCAAAAAGACAAAGAATTAATAGAGATGCCAGCTTTAATCGGGCTTTCATATTCCGAGGCAGCCGCCAAACTTAAGAGTTTGGGACTTCAATTTGAAGTCGCGGGCGCTAGCGGAAAGGTTATAAATCAAACGCCCGCCGTAGGCGTTATGGTAAGAAAACGAACGGTAGTATTGATAAGGCTTGAAAACGAGGATTAAAAAAAACAGCCCTTAGGGGCTGTTTTTTTTATTTTATCACGCGGTGTCTAATAACGCCTTCAATTTTTTGCAGTTTATTCAGTACATCGCCCGATAAGTCGTCGTCAAGCTCCAAGATAGTGTAAGCGTATTCGCCTTGGCTTTGGCTTACCATTGTGGCGATATTAATATGCGCTGCGCTTATGGATTCGGTTATTTGCGATAGCAAACTTTGTTCGTTTTTATGGATTACGGTAAGGCGGCATTTAGAAGTGCGCGCCAATGTCGTGTCGGGGAAGTTTACCGAGTTGACAATATTGCCGTTTTGCAAAAAGTCCGCAAGCTGCTTTGCCGCCATAACGGCGCAGTTATCCTCGGCCTCGGGCGTGGAAGCTCCCAAGTGGGGGATAGTGATAATATTTTCTATGCCCAAAATTTCTTCCGTAGGAAAATCGGTCACATATCGTGACACAATGCCTTTATTAATAGCGTCTATCAAATCGGCATTATTCACAAGCTCGCCTCTTGAGCAATTGATTATAGCGACAGACCTTTTCATTTTAGAAAAAGCTTCCACATCCAGCATATATTTGGTGCTGGAATTTAGCGGGATATGGAGCGTGATATAATCGGAATTGGCGTAAAGATTGTTAAGGTCGTTTTCCCTTATAACATGGGTGGATAAATGCCATGCGTTATCAACGGTAATATAAGGGTCGTAACCTATAACAGTCATCCCAAGTTCCACAGCCGCGTTCGCCACCAAAGCGCCTATGGCCCCTAGACCTATAACGCCAAGTTTTTTGCCGTATATTTCAGGGCCGGCAAACGCTTTCTTGCCTTTTTCCACCGCCGCCGCCACATTTTCCGAGCCCTTTAAAGACTGAACCCAATTTATGCCCTCGTATATTTTTCTTGACGCCAAAAACAACGAGCAAATTACAAGCTCCTTTACAGCATTGGCATTGGCGCCCGGCGTATTAAATACCACAATACCCGCCTTTGTGCATTTGTCCACGGGAATATTGTTTACGCCCGCGCCCGCCCTTGCGATCGCCAAAAGCGATTTGTTTAATTCATAATCATGCAAGTTATAGCTTCTTAGCATAATAGCTTCGGGGTCCGAGCATTCTTTGGTAAAATTAAAGCGCGAATCAAAATATTTATTAGCCAAAGGCGATATCTCATTTAATTTTAGGATAGAATACATAATCCATATCTCCTTGAATTATTTATTTGTTCTCAAGCTCAAATTTTTTCATAAATTCAACAAGCTTCTTTACGCCTTCTATCGGCATGGCGTTATAAATAGAAGCCCTCATTCCGCCTACAAGCCTGTGTCCTTTTAGCTGCTTCAAACCGTTTTGTTCGGCTTCGGCTATAAACTTCTCGTCCAATTCAGACGAAGGCGTTTTAAAAGGCACATTCATAATAGAACGGTCTTCTTTTTGAACATTGTTTACATAAAAGTCCGAATTATCAATAAAATCATATAATATCTGAGCTTTTTCTTCGTTAATTTTTTGAATATAATCTAGGCCGCCTAGATTTTTTAGCCATTCCAAAACCAGCATCATAACATAAACAGACCAGCAAGGCGGAGTGTTGTATAAGCTTTGATCCTTTATATGCGTGGACCATTTGAGCATAGTAGGGCATAGTTCGTGCGTTTTATCAACAAGATCGTTTCTTACAATTACCACGGTAACGCCTGCGGGTCCAAGATTTTTTTGCGCTCCCGCGTAAATGACGCCAAACTCGTTCACATCTATTTTTTCGCTTAAAATATTTGACGACATATCGGCGACTATAGGAGCGTTTGCCTTGGGCAAAGAGGTATATCTAGTCCCAAAAATAGTGTTATTGGTCGTAATGTGGACATAATCAATCTCGTCCCTAAATACGATATTTTTAGGTATATAGGTAAAATTTTTGTCCTCGCTGCTTGCCGCAATCGCTATATCGCCGTATTTGCACGCTTCTTTGTAAGCTTTTTTAGCGAAGTTGCCCGTGATAACATAATCGGCCCTTTTTTTGACGCTTAAATTAAGAGGCACCGCGTCAAATTGAGTGGTGGCGCCGCCCTGAACGAAAATGACCTCGTAGTTTTCAGGAATATTCATAAGTTCCCTTAACAAATCCTGCGCCCTTTGGTTTATTTCTTTGTAGGGCTTTGAGCGATGGCTCATTTCCATTACCGAAAAGCCGCAGTTGTTATAATTAAGCAAATCCTTTTGGGTAACTTTTAAGACTTCTTCGGGAAGAGTTGCGGGACCGGGTGAAAAATTATACACTCTCATAATAAACTCCTAATTGATTATAATAATCAAATTTCTGATATAATATCTGATATAATAATAGTTATTATACATTAATTTAATCTCCAAATCAAATATATTAACAGTCAATTGCCATAGATCGTTAATTTATTTTCAAACTAATAGCCTGATAAAGCGCTAAATCGCTATAGTCTTTTTATAGTTTTTAATACTAATTTGGATTTTTGGTTATTTATCTATTAATTTTTGATTATTAATATGTTATAATAATTTAAATATATCCACATTAAAAATTAATTAATATATTGAACAATTAGATAAAATACTATATAATATGACAAATTATGCGGATTGTTGAGTTGAGGAAAATATGGCCAAAAATAAAAAAAGATCCTTTTTTGGAAAAAAAGACAATATTGATTTTATAGACGATAATTCCGCAGATTTTATAGAAGATAGTCAAAATCCCGACGACTTTATTGATAATTCTTTGGATTATGATGATTTTTTGGCTGATTTAGATAATGAGAATTATTACCATTCCCAAGACAGTCAAGATTATAGCGAGGATTTTGCCGAAGCTAATTTTCAAGACGATACTTATCAAAATCAAGAAATTTCCGACGACTATTCCAACCAAGATTATCCAGACGATTATCAATACGATGATTATAATCAACCTATGCCCGTGGACGCTATTGACGAGGCGGACGCGGAAGAAATTAATGCTTTATTAAAAAATATAAGCGAAAAGCTTGAGCGGCTTGAAAACAGAAGAAAAGGGGAAGTTTCTGCTAATGCGCCTTTTTACGCGCCTAACGCAATGCCTTATGTCTTTATCCCTAGTCAAAGCGCAGGCAACGAAGTGATTTTAAACGAATTAGCAAAACTAAGAGAGGAAAATTATAGAATGCAGCATTCCCAAGAAATACAAAGGCAACTAAACGCGCTAAAGGAAGAACTAAACGAAAAGTTGGCCGCGTTAGGCAAAACGCCTAAAGACAGGCAAACCCAGGAAGCGCAAAACGCCCAAGCGTCCGAACAGAACCTTTTGTTTGAGGAACTCCAAAAAATCAACAAAAAAATAGAACAACTAGAAAGCAAGACCAAAAGCCAAGATCTCAATCAAATTTTGCAATATATTAACCGCCTTGAATCCAAATTAAACGCTAAGAGCCCCGAGCCTTATGTTAAGACCGAAGACCAAGAGTCTTTGAACGATATTATCAACCAAATCAGGAATGTTTCTTTAAAAAACGACGATGTGCTCGCTTACATCAAGAGCATAAGGCACGCGCTGGGACTTAGCGCTATCTCGCGAATTAACGAAGACGGCGAAATTGATTATTCAAGTTTAAAAGACGAATATTCCGAATTCAAAAAAATAATATCCACGGGCAATCTTTATGCAAAAATTTCGGCCATCTCCAAATTTAACGAACTAATTGCCGAGCTTCCTGTCGGCGTTCACGAGGAGATTGCTTCTGATTTTTATAGGATACGAAACAAAGTTTTTGGCACTATTTTGACGCCCGAGATTGCGGCCGAGCTTATTTACAACACTACGGCGGCGGACAGAGAAAGGGACATATATTATTATTTTGAGTTAAAAGCCGAATTGGAAAGGGCGAACACTTACGAACTTCCGCAAATAGCCGAAAAGTTTTTAAAACTCAGAAACAGGTTGCAAAACAATCAATATGTCACATACAACCAAAATCTATTTAATGATTTGATTGAAGCCAATAACGATTATGAAATTGACCAGTCGGATTTGGCAAAAGAAAGATTGGAAAAGGCCAAAGAAATCTTTTCCACATTAAGAATAGGCGACATAGTGCCTATTAACGATTACAGCAAAATAAGGCCGTCGGTCAATTACAGGTCAATTACCGACAGGCTTAACGAGCTTTGCAAACTAATAAAAGAAAATGACGCCAGCAGGATTAACGATTTGCAATCCAAGCTTGATTTAGCAATTGACGAAATTAAGGCAGTCTTTGGCGACCAAAACGATGCCGCAGTTGAGCATATTAACAAAATATTGGATGAAATCTCCGCGCTAAAAGACAACATCGTTGCTTTGAGCGAGCAAAGGCATTCCGAACTTATTCAAGGGATCGCAGACCTCAAACAAGAATTAGAGCAAAAAAATCTAAGCCCTGATTTAGAATATATAAAATCGCAAATATTGACCTTGCAAGAAGAGTTAAGGGCTAAAGACATTAATTACGAATTAGTGCTTAACGCGGTAAACGAGCTAAAAGAGCAGTTTAGCGCGCTAACCGATTATTCGGATTATGAGGAAACGCCCGGCGTCACTAACGAGGCGTTACTGGACGAGATAAGGGCATTAAAAGAACAGATCTATATCCAAAAAGGCGAATTTGACCCTGAAATTTTGGCCGAAGTCCGCAACCTAAAAGAACTTCTCGCTTCCACAA
>JAAZDJ010000127.1 GCA_012512255.1 Clostridiales bacterium
ATAACAAAAGAAAAAAGTCCGCATTTATAAGATATTTTTGTAAAATGCTCTAAAAAGTTGTATATTTTGTCATTAGTTTTTGTTTTTTTCATTAAAATCGCAAAAAAATTATACAAAGTCTTATTAATGCGCTTATATTATAATCAGAAGAAGGAGCCATGTAAATGCCAAAAGTTTAAAGGTTGTGCCATAAATTGCTGTTTACAAAAAAAACGTATAAAAGAAAAAATAAAGAAAAATACAAGAAATTTTTATATTTTTTGATGAGGATTTGTTTTTTTCAAACAATCTTCTTACGACAATCTTTCCAAAAAGTCCAAGTAGCCGAATTCTTTGATAAGTTTTATATTGCCTTGCAGGTCTTTAGCGGCTATGGCCGGCAGGCCTATGCCGTTGAAGGTGTTGTTTTTCACAATGGTATATAGCGCCATATCTTCAAATATGATTTTGTCGCCGATTTTTAACGGCTTATGGAATCTATAGTCGCCAATAATATCGCCCGCAAGGCAGCTAATCCCGCCCAAGCGGTATTCGTATTGCCCGCCCTCGCCTATTGCCCGCGGCTTGTAAGGAACTTCCAAAACATCGGGCATATGGCAAGCGGCGCTTGTGTCCAAAATCGCGATCTTTTTACCCCTGTCTATTATATCCAATACGGTCACAACCAAAAATCCCGCGTTAAGCACAACGGCCTCGCCGGGTTCAAGATAGACTTCCAAGCCGTATTTGTCCTTAATATAATTAATCAGCCTTACAAGCCGGGGTATATCGTAGTCGTCGCGCGTGATATGATGGCCGCCGCCCAAGTTAATCCATTTGATTTTATCAAAATATTTGCCAAACCGCCTTTCCGCTTCGGCAAGAGTAACCTCAAGCGCGTCGGAGTTTTGTTCGCACAGCGTATGGAAATGAAGTCCGCTTATGCCTTTTAACTTGTCCAAATTTTGAAAAAACTCGTCGCTGGTTACGCCCAACCTTGAAAAAGGCGCGCACGGGTCGTAAAGGGGCGTATCTTGCGTGGAAATCTCGGGGTTAATGCGCAGCGCTATCTGGGCGTTGTGTCTTTGCGCCCTTTCTTTGAACTTAATCAGCTGCCCTAACGAGTTAAACACGATAAAGCCGCAAATTTTGGCTATCTCGTCAAACTCGTCGTCTTTGTAAGCGGGCGAGAATACATGGTTTTCTTTGCCCATTTTTTCATAGCCCAATTTGGCTTCGTATAAACCGCTTGAGGCGACGCCGTCTAAATATTGGGCGATCAACGGATAAAAATAAAAAGACGAAAATGCTTTTTGGGCAAGCAAAATCTTGCAGCCTGTTTGCCGCTTCACAGACTGCAAGATTTTTAGGTTTTTTAAAATCAAGTTTTCGTCTATTATATAATACGGGGTCTTGATATCTGCCAAATAATCCATTTAATCCACCAATACGGGATTGAAATTTTCTTTCCAGGGCAAGCCCCACTTGTTCAGCGCGTCCATAAAAGGATCGGGATCGAGCTGCTCCATATTAAATACGCCCTCGCCTTTCCAAATACCTTTTAGGATAA
>JAAZDJ010000128.1 GCA_012512255.1 Clostridiales bacterium
CCCCTATACTGAATTTGCTCATCATAGTCTCCTTTTTTTATTTTAACAAAATAAATAATATTATAGAAAATAATAAAGATTGTTATTTTATTTTAGCATTATGGTCGGCTTAAGTCAATAAAAAAAGCCAAATTATGTAATGTATGGCATTAATTATAAAGAAATATGATTTGCTTCATAAAAATTTAAAACAAAACATCTGATTTTTGTTGCCAATATTTTTATTATTTATTATACTACATATACAAATGATTTAAAAAAACAATTTTAAAAAATATAAAATAGGACAAATGGGTATGAAGAATATTACAAACATCAACGACTGCTTGCCGGTTTGCGCCGCGTTAAGCTCTCAAGTTAGGATAGATATAATCAATTTGTTGCTAAAAAACAAGAGCATGAACTTAGACAGCCTTGCCAAAATTTTAGGGCTGACAAACGGCGCCATTACCGCGCATATCAAAAAACTTACCGAAGCCGGACTTATTAATGTCACAACCTCTTCCGGGGTGCGGGGCTCGCAAAAGCTGTGCACTTTGGCCGTTGATAAGATTATTATTGATATCATAGGCAATAACATACAGACCAATGCGTATGACTTTGAAGTGGATGTGGGGCATTATTCGGATTATGAAGTCTATCCCACATGCGGCATTGTTACCAAAGACTCCATTATAGGCGAACTTGACGATCCTAGATATTTTTCTTATCCCGAGCGGTTTAACGCGGGTCTTTTGTGGTTTACGGAAGGTTTTGTTGAATACAAAATCCCCAACGCCTTAAAACCAAACCAAAAAGCGATTGAGCTGCAATTCACTTTTGAGATCGCGAGCGAAGCGCCGGGCTTTTCTTCGCAATATCCTTCGGATATATATTTTAGCGTCAATGGAATAGAGCTTGGTTTTTGGACCTCGCCGGGCGAGTTTAATGACCGGCCGGGCATAGTTTCGCCTAGCTGGTGGTTTAAAAACTTGGGGCAATACGGGCGATATAAGCTGCTTATCATCAATAAAGACGGGACATTTATTGACGGCCTTCCCATAGGCCCCACAACAATAGACAACCTTGAGATATACCATAACTCTAATATAACTTTCCGCATAGAAGCGCCCAAAAAAGCCGCCAATAGAGGCGGGGTGACTTTGTTTGGCAAAACCTTTGGCGATTATCCCAGCGGCATAAAAATAAGGCTGGTCTATGAAAATAAAACAAAAAACGGCAATGGCAATGAATAAATAATAGCGGTTAACGCTTTTTCAAATTTAAAATACATATTAGATATAAAAAGGGTCTTAAATATTTTAAGACCCTTTTTATTTAATAATTTGGCGCTGATTGATAAATAAATTTGATTATTTTGATTTTAATTTTATGTTTCTGTCTTTTAGCCAATTAACGCTCAAATCCAGCCATTGGTCTGCCTTGGCGCTTGCTTGGGCTATTGTCTTAGGGGCGTTTGTGTCCAGTTGGGCGGTAGCGAGGCCGTGATCGCCTTTTTCAAAGACATGCAGCTCAAAGGGCACATTGTTTTTTTCGCAAGCCAGCGCGTAAACAAGACTGTTATATACGGGCACAGCTTTGTCCGTATAGGTATGCCAAATAAAAGCGGGCGAAGAGTCGCCCTTGACCCTATGTTCTAGCGATAAGTAACGCTTAAGGTTTTGGTCGTCGCCGCAAAGGGCGTCAAACGAGCCCGCGTGGGATTTTTGGCCGCTTGTAATAACGGGATAGCTCAAGATAACGGCGTCGGGCCTTATTAAATCCGCGCGTTTGCCAAAAATGCCCCTCAAGACAGGGTCGTCAAACAAATTGGCAAGACAGCCGCATAAATGCCCGCCCGCCGAAAAACCGACGGCGCAAATCATATCTTTGGATATATTAAATATTTTCGCGTTTTCCCTTATATAAATCATTGCCATGGCGGCTTCTTGGACCTGCGTGGGATAATTTCGGACGGCGCCTACGGTATAATCCAAAACAAATGCTTGAAAACCATAAACCGAATATCGCAGCGCGATTGGGTCGGCTTCCCTATCGGACACAAAGGCATAACCGCCGCCGGGCAAAACTAACATGGCAGGATAAATATAATCTTGACCATAGGTTTGGGGCTGGGCTTTGGTAAAGCATTTTAGGTAGCCTTTAAAGCCTTCCTTGCGTTCTAATTTAAAATACTCATACAAATTAACAGTTTTTATTTCCATTTTGGTTCCTCTTGATTTATTTATTATATCATAATTAAAAAAAATAAGTTTTTTATTTTTGAAGCAATTTTTTTTAAATAATCGCTTAAAAAGCGTTATATCGGTTTTGGCTTGTCTTTTTTAAGGCAAAGTATTTTACTTATCTTATATCAAATAATATAATTATCAAAAAGAGGCAAAACCAATTGAAAAAAAATTTTAAACTGTATATATCTTTATTCTTGGCCACTCTAAAGATAAGCGCTTTTACTTTTGGGGGCGGCTTTGTCATTATTTCGCTGATGAGAAAGGAATTTGTCCAAAAGCGCAAATGGCTTACCGACCAAGAAATGCTCAATTTTACGGCGCTCGCCCAGTCGTCGCCCGGCGCGGTCGCTATTAATACTTGTTTGTTGGTAGGGCATCATATAGGCGGGTTTTTGGGCGCGGCGCTCACGGTGCTGGCCGCGGCCTTGCCGCCCTTGACAATAATATCAATCATTTCATTATTCTATACCGTAATACGAGACAACATGATTGTAAGCTATATCCTAATGGGAATGCAGGCGGGAGTCGCCGCCGTGCTTTGCGATGTTATTATGGGTTTAAGCGCTTCCGTTTGGCGCGAAAGCAGAACTTTTGCGCTTGTTGTTATGATTTTGAGTTTTTTGGCTCTGGCGCTATTGTCTATTAATGTCATTTTTGTAATAGCGGCTTGCGCCGTTGCGGGCGTTATATACTTTGGCAAAACCAATAAAAAAGGATTAAAAAATGATTTATCTTGAGCTGTTTTGTGCGTTTTTTAAAATAGGGCTTTTTTCTATAGGCGGCGGATATGCCGCGATGCCTTTGATAGAACAGCAAATCGTCGTCAAAAACGCTTGGATTACGATAAACGAGTTTGCCGACCTTGTGGTTATAGCCGAAACGACCCCCGGACCCATCGCGCTTAACGCGGCAACCTTTGTGGGCACGCAGGTAGCGGGTTTGGGCGGCGCAATAGTCGCGACAATCGGTTTTATAACGCCGTCGGCGATTATAATATCTTTTTTGTTGTTTTTATATAACAGATACAAAAACCTTGGATTTGTCAACAAAGCGTTAAAAGGCTTGCGGCCCGCCGTCGTGGGATTTGTCGCGGCAGCGACGCTGACAATCTTGAAACTTACTTTTCTCTCCCAAAGCGCCGCGACTATAGGCTCAGTTAATTTGGTTTCAATAATAATCTTTGTAATCGCGCTTTTTGCGCTAAGAAAATTAAAGGCAAAACCTATATTAGTCATGCTGGGCGCGGGCTTTTTGGGCTTTTTGGTTTACGGCGGCTTGGAATTGTTTTTATAACCAAAAAGCAAGGGCTTAATCTTTCTGATAAGTCGTGAATTTTAAAAATGTTTCTATAATCAAAAAAATGGCGCTTTTGTTTTAACTATAAGCGCCTAATTATTTAAAATAAAAAAGGAAGTCTTAGATTTTAGACTTCCTTGTTTTAATTTAATTTCATTCTTTTCTTTCAGCGTTTGTTAAGGGGGGTGTATTTTCTTCTTTCTTGGACGCTCATGTATGCGGGGCGGATAATTTTGCCGGCGTTAATGAGCTCTTCCAAGCGGTGCGCGCTCCAGCCCACTATCCTGGAGATCGCGAAAATAGGAGTGTATAATTCTATTGGCAAGCCCAGCATATTATACACAAAACCGCTATAAAAATCCACATTGGCGCTGACGCCCTTATACATTTTGCGCTCCTCGGCGATTATTTGAGGCGCGAGCTCTTCTACGATGGAATAAAGCACATATTCGTCATGCAGCCCTTTTTCTTGGGAAAGCTTTTCCACAAATGATTTGAATATGGTCGCTCTGGGGTCCGATAACGAATAAATCGCGTGCCCTATGCCGTATATCAAGCCCGCTTTATCAAACGCTTCTTTGTGCAAAATCTTTTTTAGATACGCTCTGACTTCGTCTTTATCCTTCCAATCCTTGACATTGGCTTTGATATCCTCAAACATCGCGATTACCTTGGCGTTGGCGCCGCCGTGTTTAGGGCCTTTTAAGGAGCCCAGCGCCGCCGCTATCGCCGAATATGTATCCGTGCCCGACGAAGTGACCACGCGCGTGGTAAATGTGGAGTTATTGCCGCCGCCGTGCTCGGCATGCAGCACAAGCGCCAAATCAAGTATTACGGCTTCTAGCCGGGTGTATTTGCTGTCTATTCTGAGCATATGCAAAATATTTTCGGCCGTGGAAAGCTCGGGTCTTGGCTCGTGTATAAAAAAGCTTGTCTTGTCGGTCAAATAGTATTCATACGCTTGGAAACCGTAAACCGCCAAAAGCGGAAAAGTCGCTATTAATTGCAAACATTGTCTTAGGACATTGGGGATAAAAATATCATTGGCGTTTTTGTCATACGAATACAAAGTCAATACGCTTCTGGCTAAAGTAACCATCATATCGCTGCTGGGCGCTTTCATAATAACATCCCTTACAAACGAACTGGGCAACGAACGATAGCTTGATAATAACGACTTAAACTCTTCCAACTCGTCTTTTGTAGGCAACTCGCCAAACAGCAACAAAAAGGCGATTTCCTCAAACCCGAACCGTCCTTCGTTAATAAACCCATTGACCAGTTCTTGAACATCATAACCGCGATAATAAAGTTTGCCGTCAATAAAGACCTTTTTACCGTCTTCCAGCCTAAAAGATTCTATCTCTGAGATTTTGGTAAGACCCGTCAAAACGCCTTTTCCTTCCAAGTCCCTAAGTCCTCTATATACCTTATGTTCAAGATATAAATCAGGGTCTATCCTATTGTCTTTATACAATAATTCGCTCAGTTTTATAATTTCGTCAGTAATTGCCGAATAATCTCTGCCCATTTTGAAATTCCTTTTTTTTTATTTTTTTGTTATTGAATTATAAAATAAAAATCAAAACCAATGATTTATTAAAGAATTGTAGAATTATATTAATATTTATGAATTAATTTTTATATTATAGCATTTTTTGGGGATTTAGTAAAATATATAAAACAAAAACCTATCTTAAAAACTTTGGTTTTTAAAAAATAAAAATAGGATATTTTGGTATAAAACAAGTTTTTAAAAAATAAAAAACTCCTAATCAATATCAAAA
>JAAZDJ010000129.1 GCA_012512255.1 Clostridiales bacterium
CGCAACTATATTATCCTCAAATCTAGATATGGACTTAGCGGCGCATTGGCTTAATTCGTCATTGAAAAACTCGGGCAAAAAAGTTTTAAAAATAAAAACCGCTTTGTCTTGATAGCCCATAGCCGCAAGGCGTTTTAAATCCTCGTTGGAAAACCGCGGCAACTGGTCGGGAACATACAAGCCCCCGTCCGGACTTATGCCGTCTATGATGGCTTGATAAGACAAAACGGAATGGTTTTTGTCTCTTGTGCTGATGTAACGCATCGTTATCCTTCTTTTTTTAAAGACGGTTTTAACTAATTATACATAAAAAGAAGGATTATGTGAAATCAATAATTATATTTTTCCAAAAATCAATTATTTATATTTTTGCAAAAATTCGGGCAACGATTCGGCGCTTACCGTAACGACAAAATCGGCTCCGAATTTTTGGGATATGTCTTCTAACTCTTCAAAGACTTCTTGGGTATCTTCCACGGACATATTGGCCATATATGCTAGCCCGTCAATATAAACGACATTAATATCGTTATTGCAAGCAAGAAGCCCTTTGATAAAGCCGATAGTTTGGTCCTTGCCTTTTATTCCATACTCAAGCGCGTCCACAAACTTAATGGCTGCGTTGATTTGGATGGAATGTTTAGCGTGCGTGGTCAGATATACGGCGGCGCCATCGTTAGTTTTTTGGGCCTCGTTGGCGGCTTCTATCAACCTTTTGGTCTTGCCCGAGCCTTTGCCGCCGTAAATTAAAGATATCATTTTTAAAAAATCCTCCTCGTTAAAAATTATTTTTAATTTTTTTCATTATACTATATTGGCTATAAGCTTTTCAATAGGGTTTTTTGTTTTTTGGTCAATAGGGCAAAAATCTTGATAATATTTTATGCGGCTAAGACACGCTAAATTTGGCGGGTCCAATCAAAAAAAGCAATATTTTGATTATTGACCAAAATTACTAATAATTTTGCGGTTACATAAATTTTAGCCATAGCGATAAACTAATCATTATAACCGACAAAAACTATTAACAAAGGATACGATATGGGTAAAATAATATGTTCTAATTGCTGCAACGCGCTGGACGCGCAATATTTGATGTCTTGCCATTCTTGCGGTTCGGTATTGTGCGACAGATGCGCCGCCGAAAACGGGCTTTTTTGCATAGAATGTTATTCGGGCTTGAGATATTATAATTAAGGCTTTAAATTTTCATAATAAACCGCCTATGTGTGTTTTTTTGGGCGCAAATTCTTGGAGTTTTAAAATCCAAATAAATAATTTCAAACACTATAAAACTTTGTTGATACATTGACTTAATAAGGCAAAGGGTCTATAATGATAAAGGTTTATTATGAAAAATTTTTGAGCGCTTTTTTTGCGCGGTTTGGAGGTTATATTAGATGAAAAAAATGACTATTGACGGCAATGCCGCGGCGGCGCATGTGGCGTATGCGTTATCCGAGGTTGCTGCGATTTATCCAATTACTCCGTCCTCTAACATGGCAGAATATTGCGACGAATGGGCTTCGCAGGGACGAAAAAATATTTTTGGTCAAGTCTTAAAAATAGCCGAAATGCAGTCCGAGGCGGGCGCGGCGGGCGCTTTGCACGGAAGTTTGGCTTGCGGCGCATTGTCCACGACATTTACGGCTTCCCAAGGCTTGTTATTGATGATTCCCAATATGTATAAAATCGCGGGCGAGTTATTGCCTTGCGTTATCCATGTGTCCGCCCGCGCGATAGCGGCTCATGCGCTTTCCATATTTGGCGACCATTCCGATGTTATGGCGACCCGCCAGACAGGTTTTGCGATGATTGCTTCCAATTCGGTTCAAGAAGTTATGGATTTGGCGCTTGTGGCCCATCTTGCCTCCTTAAAGAGCAGAGTTCCTTTCTTGCATTTCTTTGACGGGTTTAGAACCTCGCACGAGATAAGCAAAATAGACGGAATAGAATACGACGAAATAAAATCTTTGGTTGATATGGAAGATATCAAAAGATTTAAGGATTTGGCGCTTAATCCCGAACGCCCTATCCAGCGTGGAACGTCGCAAAACCCCGATATCTTCTTCCAAAACAAAGAGGCGGCGAACAAATACTATCAAGCCGCGCCCGAAATCGTCCAAGCGCAAATGGACAAACTCTTTAAGCTAACGGGCAGAAGATATAATTTGTTTGACTATTTTGGCGCGCCTGACGCCGAACATGCGATAGTCATTATGGGCAGCGGCGCCGAAACGGTAGAAGAAACCGTTCAATATCTCAACAACAAAGGCAAAAAGACCGGCGTTGTCAAGGTAAGGCTTTATAGGCCTTTTGACGCCAAAGCGTTTGTTAACGCCTTGCCCAAAACCGTCAAAAAGATAGCGGTAATGGACAGGACAAAAGAACCCGGCGCTGCCGGCGAGCCGTTGTATCAAGATGTTTTGGCGGCGTTGAAAGAAAACGGCGTTAACGATTTGGTTGTCGTGGGCGGAAGGTATGGTTTGGGCTCAAAAGAGTTTAACCCCACCCATGTCAACGCCATTTTCAAAAATTTAGAAAATCCCGTTCCCAAAAATCATTTCACGGTCGGCATAAAGGACGATGTTACTCATACATCGCTAGATTGCGACGAGTTTATCAACACAAGCCCCGAAGGCACAATCCGTTGCAAGTTTTATGGCTTGGGCTCGGACGGAACGGTTGGCGCCAATAAAAACAGCATTAAGATAATAGGCGACCATACCGATATGTATGTCCAGGGCTATTTTGTTTATGACTCCAAAAAATCCGGCGGCTTGAATATCTCGCATTTGCGTTTTGGGCATAAACCTATACAATCCACCTATTTGATAGATCAAGCGGATTTTGTGGCTTGCCATAACCCTTCTTATGTGACCCGTTACGATATGGTAGGCGACCTAAAAGAAGGCGGGGCATTCTTGCTCAATTCCCATTGGGACTTGGAGGCTATGGAAAGAGAATTGCCCGCTTCGGTCAAAAACCAAATAGCGCGGAAAAAAATAAAATTTTATAATATAAACGCCAGAAAGATTGCCGAGGAGACAGGGCTTGGAAACCGCATTAATGTCGTAATGCAAGCGGCGTTTTTCAAGCTGGCCAATGTCATTCCTTATGAAAACGCGGAAAGGTATATGAAAGAAGCCGCGCAAAAGTCCTACGGCAAAAAGGGCGAAAAAATCGTTAAGGCTAACTGGGACGCCATAGATAAGGCTATAAGCGGTCTTGTGGAAATAAAGTATCCCGAAAGCTGGGCCGATACTAACCAAGGCGCTGAAGTTGAGCAGGTATATATGGATGAATACTTTAAGAATTTTATAAGCGTTATCTTGTCCCAAAAAGGCGACTCGCTTCCTGTATCCGCGTTCAGCCCCGACGGCTCTGTTCCCACGGGGACGACCAGATTTGAAAAGCGCGGCATCGCGCCCAAAGTTCCTCAATGGATTCCCGAAAATTGTATCCAATGCAATATGTGCGCTATGGTTTGTCCGCATGCGGTAATAAGACCGTTGCTGGCCAAGCCTGAGTCTTTGGTTAACAAGCCCGAAGGTTTTGCGACCCTGACCGCCCAAGGTCAAAAAGATTATCAATTTAAAATTCAGGTAAGCCCTCTGGATTGCACGGGTTGCGGCTCTTGCGCCAATGTTTGCCCTGCAAAAGAAAAGGCGCTTGTAATGAAAGACTTTGACGAAATGGTAAGGGCTGAAAAAGACAATTATGAGTTTTCATTGACATTGCCCGTAATAGACAATGTTTACAAAATAGAAACCATTAAGGGATCTCAATTCCGTCAACCGTTGTTTGAATTTTCGGGCGCTTGCGCTGGTTGCGGCGAGACCCCTTACATTAAGCTGGTTACCCAATTGTTTGGCGACCGTATGATTATCGCCAACGCGACGGGTTGTTCCAGCATTTACGGCGGAAGCGCGCCTACGGTGCCTTACACCAAAAACGCTAAGGGCCAAGGTCCCGCTTGGGCTAACAGCTTGTTTGAAGACAACGCCGAGTTTGGATACGGAATGAGTTTGGCTTATGACCAAAGGCGGAACAAGCTTGCCGAGAATATGAAAAAAGCTATAGAGCTTGGCGTTGACGAAGAGAAAAAAGCGGCTTTTGTCAAGTGGATAGAGACCAAAGACGACGGCGAATTGTCCAAAGAACCTAGCGAGCAAATTAAGCGGTTTATTGACGAGGCCGCGGATCAAGCAAGCGGCGAGTTAAAGACCGTTCTTCAAGAGATAGCCCAAAACAAAGAATGCCTTGTCAAAAAATCCATATGGATTATCGGCGGCGACGGCTGGGCTTACGATATAGGCTTTGGCGGGCTTGACCATGTTCTAGCCTCGGGCGCCGATGTCAACATATTGGTGCTTGACACCGAAGTATATTCAAACACCGGCGGCCAAGCGTCCAAAGCGACGCCTACGGGCTCGGTCGCCAAGTTTGCCGCAAGCGGAAAATATACCAAGAAAAAAGATTTGGGCATGATGGCTATGAGTTACGGCTATGTCTATGTGGCCCAAGTGGCTATGGGCGCCAATATGAACCAGCTTATAAAAGCCATGATAGAAGCCGAAAGATATAAAGGGCCTTCGTTAATAATCGCTTATTCCACTTGCATAAACCACGGCATAGATATGTCCAACGGCCAATTAATAACCAAAAAAGCGGTAGAGAGCGGATATTGGCATTTGTATAGATATAATCCCGATTTGGCGCTGGAAGGCAAGAACCCGTTTATTTTGGATTCCAAAGCGCCTACCGGCGACTACAAAGAATTTATCTTAAGGGAAACGCGCTACGCGGCATTGAAAAAGACCAATCCCGAAGAGGCCGAAAAGCTGTTTGAAAAAGCTGAGGCCGCCGCGAAAGAAAGACTTAAAAGCTATCAAAAACTTGCCCAAAAAGCCGAATAATATAAAAATCCTCTCAAGAAACCTTGAGAGGATTTTTTGATTGGTCGACAAAATCTTTTCAAAAAAACTCGTTATAAAAAAATAATATGTTATAACTTTAGTTAAAAACCCTTCTATTGCTTTTATTGCTATAGAAGGGTTTTGAGGATAAGAGTTTTAACTTGTTTCAACAAACTATGCGCTTAAAATTTTTTAATTGATAAGATAGCCATTAAAGAAAGCCAAGAAATAATTATGGCCATAGAATTAAGGCTTGATGAACAACCTGATTTTTTTTCGGTAGGCTTTATGGTCAAAATAGCTGTAAGCTCGGGCAACTCGCCTTCAAACGTATAGTTATCAGTATCGATAATTATAAATCGGGCAGTAATTGTATAAACGCCTGGTTGAATTTGGCCATTGTTATCATACTCAACCCTAACGCCTTTGGGTAATGCGCCGCCTATATAAAGATTTTTTTCTTTGCCGTTATAGATAAAAGTTCCATTTTCAAAGCTTATATTATCAAGATTTATTAAAGCTTTTTCTATCGTCCAATTGATAACTTTAGGAGTATTCGTGCCATCCGACCAGACATAATCATCATTGATTAGGGTCAGCGTTGCCGTATAATTGCCGGCATTAGTGGCTTTATTTCCTGTAACTGTATAATAAATATTAGTTCCGGGCAAGACTAAGACCTGCTCTATTCCGTTATAAACTAGATTGGTTGCTTCAGGAATATCTATAATTGAAGAAAGAGACAGGATATAATCAAAAGTTTTGCCGCCTTTGGAAGAAGAACTTGTAATAATCATTCCTTTTTCAAGCTCGGCTTCAGGATCTGAAATCTGGGTTGTTTTAAGTATGTTCTTATAAATAGTGATAAAACCATGTCCGTTATCCACATTAAGCGCCGAAAACAAATCATTTACGGTAGCGCCCTTAGGAGCAATAATTTTATCGCCATCAATGGATATATTGCCTGTATAATCTGCATTAAGAGCAATTTTACCGGTTTCCATCTTCAGATTAAGATGCGGCGCCATATCAAGATTACCTGAAGTTTGGGCGGCTTCTTTGCTAACTATATAATCATTACCTGCGCTTGAACGTTCCCTTATAAAAATGAAAGTAGCAGTATTATTTGTTAAACTACGAATATAGTGTGTAACGTCTATGGTATATTTTTTGAGTTCGTAGTTAACAAAAGATGCTATAGGCGCTCCGTTGAAAACGCAATCTGTTAACACCGACCCGCCATTAGTATCATTACCAGGAGCGTTATTCCAAGTGATACTATCTTCTTGCCAATTAGTATATTCATCTTTTAGTCCATAAATATATATAGTTGAGCCGGTAGCTTGCGCTGCGGTTGTAATGTTAAGCGTAGCGTTAATGACTTCGCTTATATAATCAAAGTCAAATTTTATATATGCTTTACGATTCCATTCTCGTCCGTTAGCTCCGCCTTGCGACCACCATCTAATAGCAAGGGTTGCATCTGATCCCAAATTAGAATCTGCCGAGCTACCTGAAATATTGCCATAAGAAATATGGGCATCTGCCGAAGCAACAATATTTATGCTATCGTCTTCTGTTTTAAACCCAAAAGTTCTATCGCTTCCAAGATCAATGCCATTTGTATCGGTAATTTCCTTATCAATACACAGAGTATAGGTATGGTCCTTTAAAAGAGGCTGAGCAGGAGTAAAAACAAAGGTTGTATTTTGTTGAATGGCTTCTAAATTGCCTTCAATTATTTGACCAGATTCGTCAATTAAATAAATATGTGTTTGCGCGCTTTGTGGATTCATATAACGCGCAAACTTTATATGCACAGTGCTTTCAATAGAAACTTTTTCTCTTCCATGTGGAGGAATAACATACAAAAGAGCTGGCTTGGTTTCAGGTTTTAGATAACTATTAAAAAAATCAAAACAAATATTATATCTATCAATTTGTAAATCAATATCATACCCAAAAGGATAAGTATGGCCAAGACCAAGCATACCAAGAGCCAAATGAGCAAGCCCTCTATTTTCATAATTGGCTTTTAATTCGGGCCAATATTTCCAAGCCCCATAATCATCTTTGTCTCCGCAAGCAATGAGAGTAGGCACATTATCGTCTGTTACTAATTTGTCATGTCTGCGAGTACCGTTGCCCATGGATTGATAGCTAGCTTGAATTACGCTGGAATATCCTTGCCAAGGCTGAGGTTCTGGAGACCCCTGAGGAAAACCTTTAAAAGTAGACCATTCACCTCTTTGATTATGATTAGGATTTGCCAGAAGTGCCGGACCATATGATGCTTTTGAATGACCCCATACGCCTATTCTGTCGGCACTAAAGCCCAATTCTTCAGCAGTTTTGCGCACAAATCTTACTGCGGCTGTATTTGATTTTAAGCCGTTGTAGTCATCTAAGGTATATTTGTCCCAATAACCGTAATGGTCTCCTCGCGCTAAAGGTTGATAATTATGGTCATAAAGAACATAAGTATATCCTTGCAACAAAAAACCTATTGAATGATAACGCTTGTCTCTTGATTCCACTCTATTACGCGGGGAATTGGAAGCTTGAAACATCATTACAGGCGTATTTTTATTAGGCTGAGAAGGATAGAATATATCCATTTTTAATTGCCAATCTATTGGGCTGCCGTCTGGTTTGGTCATTTCGTCAGGACTGGATACGGGCGATTTATTAAAGTTTTTAACTATATAATCATTCCATAAACTCATGACATATTCTTTAGTTCCATAGGAACCATGCTTATCAATTTCCCAATAAACCGCATCTCGCAACAACCTATATCCTCCAGGAACAATATAAAGACCGTATAATTCTGTGAATATTCCTAAATCCTTAAAAAAGCTGTTATCTTCAATTTTAAGACGTAAATCAAATACGCCATGATCCATTAGGGGCGAAACAGCCAAAGGATTGCCCAGATAATCTGCGACTACCACATGATAACCATTATCAAGAAAGTCATTTATGATATCGCTATCAGCTTCTTGTCCAATTCGCTCATTGGAATGGTTGGTAACATATAGAATAACTTTACTCACGCCTTCAACACGAGAATAAATACTAATATTTACATCTATATTAAGATTTGTATCAGTCCAAGTAAACTCGCTAAGACGATCTGAAACTAATTCGCTCAAATCATATATATCATTATTTTCAGCGGATGCTTTATAGGAAGTTATATTAAAGCCATGATATAATCCAAATCCTAATAAAAAAACCAATAAAAAAACTATAAGCTTCTTTATTCATATTCTCCTCCCTGAAAAATCCATAAATGTAACCCCTTACATTTGTTAAATTAATTTTATCATAATTATTAATCTAAGTCAATTTATATTATTGTTATATCTTAAAGATAAAATTTAACGACTATGTTGAGATGTTTTTTAAAAACAATTCTTTAATAAATATGTTAAAGCTATTAATATTTTTTATACATTTAATAATAAATATCTTGGTAATAAAAAACTTCTTGACAAGTAAAGAAAATAGTGATAATATGATATAAAATGTAACCCCTTACAATTTGCTTATTTATATTAAAATCATATAAATAAACATTTTTTGCGGAAAATATCATAGGGAGGAAGAATGATATGGCAAAAACATTAAGAAATATCTTAGGTTTTATGGCCTTTTTTTGTCTTTGTTTTGGATTTTTTGTACCTAGCAATTCTTTAATTACAGCCGAAGGCGAGATTAATACAAAATTTGTTATGCAATATGGAACTTATGTTAGCTCTTACGGCCAAAATTCTATATATAATACCAGTTCGGTATTTCAATTAACAAGCGGACCATCGGGAAGAGTTGGATATTTGCAATTTGATTTGACCGAGTTTTTAAGTTCCGATGAAGAAATTAATCGAGCCGATTTAGTTATTCATTTATCGCAAGAACCAACCCATACAGGACTTGTTTTAAGGTATGCAACAAACAACATTTGGAATGACCAAGCTCCTCAAAAAGACGCATTTAATTGGCAAGACGGCACGCGAAGCGCAATTAATGCTTCTGTGGTACCTGAACTTGATCAAACATATGATTTAACGGATGCGAAAGTAGGCGAATTGCGACTTGAAATTACCCAAATAATAAACTTTGTCAAAGAAAATTATAACATCGAACAAAATGGCTATTTGGTAGATTATGTTGTAAGCTTTGTTATTTACACAGAGTCTGGATCGGGTAGCGTCTATTTTCATTCGCATAATGCGGAAGAAAACCTTAGACCATATATAGAATTCAATTATCAATCCGCAAAACCTTCTTATGACATAGTATTGGATGTTGGGGAAAACGGAGCGGTTTATTCCAGTCGCGAATTAATTAAAGAAGACGGTGTAAAAAAATATGTAATAGAAGAAGGAGAAGATCTTACACTAAAAGTTATTCCAGATGCGGGTTATGATATCAGTTCGCTTACGGTTAATGGGGAGGATGCATTGACCTTACTTGAAGATTATCAATTAAAGTTGACCGGTATTGAGCAAAATTACACAATTGGCGTGGTCTTTGAGGTCAGCACAGCAACTGATATTATTTATCCATTATCAGATATAACATTAAGTCCGGGAAACACTATAACGGATGAATCTCAAATAAGAGTTAAAACAGCTGGAAGTTTAGGAAATGCTACCAGAGTTTCTTATTTAAAATTTGATATCAGTAATTTTGATGTTGAAAAAGCCGCTCTTTTAAATCTTGCTACCATTCCAAATGTAAGTTTTTCTTCAGGCGAGGTTTTAGTAACTATTTGGGGAGTTAACTTTGTTGATTGGGATGAGGAAGATTGGCAAACAGAACAAAAGACTTGGCAAGATATGCCTATTTCCTCCAATATTAGTTTGGACGGGTCTATCAATATATCAAATGCGGTTAAGGTTAATGAAACACCTCTTAGTATAAGAAGCGGAAGAGCTTGGTATACAGCAAATATAACCGAATATTTGCGCACTCAAAAAACTATAGGAATGACCTCGGTTACTTTGATTTTAACAGGCACCTATACTTCAGAGCCATATATTGTTTTTGGTTCTAAAGAAAGCATAGAGATATTGGATGGAAAGATTTGCAGACCTTATATTTCTGTTTTGGATCTTGATTATTCTGTTACCGCCGTAACCGCTGATAATGGGCAAACTAAAGTTTTACTACCCGATGGAACTGAAACGGAAAATGTTAGGGAACATGGTTCAGTCATTATTGAATTTACGCCTGAAACAGGATATATTTTAAAGACTGTAAGCGTTAATGGCGTAGATATGATCGATAAAGTTTTTGACGGCAAACTTTATATTAACAATATTATACAGGATCTTGAAATTATACCTGTCTTTGCACCTGCTAAAACAGTAAGTTTTGAGTGCCCATTAATAGTAAGAATGTATGATGCAAGATTTAATCCTATTCAGGATAGTATCGAAGTTGCTGAGGGCGAGCAGCTAACGGTATATTTTGTATTAAATGCTGGTTATAAAATGACATTATTGGAAAACGGTTTGGAAGCTACAGGATTTGCAAAGAATAAAATTACTTTAACGGTAATAGATGATATTGAATTTGAAGTTCAAATTGAAACAATCCAAGATTAGGGAGGGGAATATGAATATAATAAAAAGAATTTCTTTGATACTTGTTATTCCAATCTTTCTTATGATATTTGCTATAGCCTGTGGCGACAAACTGGCAATAGAGAGCGTAACGATTAACTCTGAAGATGTTGTCACTATAAAGGTTGGACAATCCATGACATTTACAGCAATCGTTAAACCCGAAAAAGCCAATCAAAATGTTGAATGGTCAATTGACGAGGGCGCGACGGCAACAGAAGCCACAGTATCTCATACAGGTGTTTTTAATGCCGGTTATGTGGCTGGAAGCGCGGTTTTGCGAGCAACTTCCGAACGAGATAGTAGTAAATCAGACACAATAACTATTTATGTGGTTGAGGACGAGGTAATAATTGATGTAGAATCAATAACTATTGAGGGCGAATCTGAAATTAGTCTGAAAGTTAATCAAACTCATACTTTCAGCGTGATTATACAACCAGAAAACGCCACCAATCAGACTGTAATCTGGTCAATTGAGCCTGGCGCTACTGCAACAAATTCGCAAATTACCAATGATGGAGTATTTAGTTCGGGCGATGTGCCTGGCATAGCCATAGTAAAAGCTCAATGGGAAAATTCTGAAAATATTTATGATACCGTAACGGTTACAGTAGCTCCCGAAATTGAAAGTGTTTCTATTGATGGAGAAGAAGAGCGCGCAATTTTGGCCGGGCAAAGCGAAACATTAACTGTTACTACATCGCCTCAAGGCTTGAGCCAAGAATATTTTGTATGGGAAGTTGTTGAAACTGATTTAGAAGAAAGCGAATATGTTTTAGAAGATGGCGTATTTTATGCAGTTAATAACACTTCGGGTTATGCTATTATAAAAGTATCTTATGTGGCGGACGTTTCAATATACGATACGGTGGTTATTAATATTAATTATAATATTAAAGATTTGCATACCGTCAAGTTTTATAAAGAAGACGGCGCAACATTGATATTTGAAACCGTTGTTATTCATGGAGAGTCTGCAGTAAGCCCTAATTACTATGTGTTGGGTTATGAGGTTACATGGGATAAACCGCTTGATAATATAACCGAGGATACAGACTTTGTAGCACAGTTATCGCCGATTAAATACATTGTAATTTATTATAAAGAAGTTAACGAAGGCGTTTATGAGGCCATAACAATTAACGGACAAACAGAGCAAGTAGTTCCATTTGGCAATCAGGCTACGCCTCCAAATGAAGCGGATTATCAAGTTGATGGAAAGACTTTTATAAATTGGCGTATTGAAAAAGAAGGAAATACATTTAAGCTGTATCCAGAGTATATTGTTGATACAGAATAACAACATCTAGAATATTATTTTGATGCAGAGTCACAACAAAAAATTAAAATAAAATGGGGCGCTGTTTTATGGCGTCCCATGATTTTTTATTTAGGCGTTGATTGCACGCTGTTTCTTAAATTTATATTAAAGGGCAAAATGATTGTTTGATTACTAATGTAGATTGAATAGTTTGAATCTTAGGAATAGATTCTTTTTTAAATAATTTTTCTAAAGATTCAATTGCTAATTCGCATAATTTTGTAATTTTGTTGTCTAAGCTGGTAATTGACGGAATACAACAATCGCTAATAATTGAATTATTCATTCCTGTTACGACTATATCATCTGGAACTTTTATGCCCTTTGTCAAAAGCGCTTTTATTGTTCCTACTGCAAGAATATCTTCGGAGCAAATAATCGAATCAAAATTCAAATTTTTATCTATAGCGTCAATTATAGCGTTGTAAGCGCCTTTTAAATCGCGCTGACATTTAATAATCAAATCCTTATCTATAGGTAATTTACAAGCTTTTAAGCCGTCTTGATAACCCTTTAATTTATGTTTTCCGCTCAAGGTCACGACGTCGTAAAGATATAAAATTCGTTTTTTATTATTTTTATAATAACTTTTTATTATATTTTTAACTCCGCTGTATTCATCGCAAACAACGCAATAAGCATTTTCAATATTTGTTTGGCCATTTATTAAAATAATTGGCGTTTTAGAAGCATAAAGTTCTAATTTGGAGTTTTCTGGAACTTCTGAAAACAACGACCCAACAAATATTATAGCGTCAACTTTTCGGGATATAGATTCTCTTATATATCGCTCTTTTGATTCTTGGTCGCAATCGGTTCCATATAAAAATATTGAATATCCAAGCTCGCGAAGCTTGCTTTCCAGAAAAGTCACAGCTTTACCTGTATGAACATTGGAAACATCGCGCGCCATGATGCTAATTGCTTGAGGTTTATTAGTGGAAAGACCAACTGCGAGCGCATTTGGAAGATAATTATATTCTTCTATGGCTTTTAAAACTTTTTGGCGCGTCGCTTCAGTAACATGTGCTTTGTTATTAATAACACGCGATATTGTAGCGACAGATAAATTAGTTTTTCGAGCAATATCATATATAGTCATAATTTACCACATTTACCACCATTATTTATTAAATAGTATTGACACAAATAACAATATATGCTAATATTATTGTAAGCGGTTACATATAGCTTACAACAATATTCTAAATAAATAATATCAATGTTTTTTTAATAAGTCAAATTATTTATAAGGACAGGAAAATATGAGTTTAACGATTAAAAAGCGTAAGACTTTATTATCAAGAATTAAAACTAGCAAATTTTTACTTCTTATGCTGTTACCGGTTGTAGTCTATTACTTAATGTTTAGATATATACCGCTTTTTTACACATCAATAGCTTTTAAGGAATACAACCCTTTTGTTGATTTTTTTGAAACTGAATGGATAGGTTGGAAAAATTTTGAAAGATTTTTTAATTCTCCCGATTTTTTTAATATAATGCGCAATACTTTGGTTATAAGCATGCTGGATATTGTATTGGTGTTTGGCTCGTCAATAGTTTTTGCGTTATTGCTTCATGAAGTTAAAAATAGACTAGCAAAATCAGTAGTTCAGACATTGTCATATTTACCTCACTTTATATCAATAGTAGTAATAGCTGGTATGTTTATCAGCTTTTTATCGCCGTCTGGCGGATTTTTATTTCATTTGTATAATAAAATAACTGGTGCCCAGAGTAATTTATCATTGCTTGACCGTAAAGAATTATTTTGGGGTATTTATACTTTAATTAACATGTGGAAAGGCATGGGTTGGGGGTCAATAATTTTTGTGGCAGCATTATCTAGAGTGGATCAAGAGCTTTATGAAGCCGCAGCTATTGACGGCGCGGGAAAAATGCGTAGAGTTTTTGCGGTAACTTTACCAGCCATAAGCGCTACCATTATTGCTATGCTTATTGTCAAATTAGGGCAAGTTCTTAATGTTGGATATGAATTGATTATATTAATAAGCAATAGCCAAAATTATGAGTTTAGCGATGTAATTTCATCATACGTATATAGATACAGCTTGGGTAGCAGTAATCCTTTGATTACAGATTTTTCATATGCAGCAGCTATTGGTCTATTTCAAACTGTTGTGGCATTTATTCTAGTTTATATCACTAATAAAATTAGCTCAAAAGTCTCAGAGGTATCTTTATGGTAGAAAGCAGAAAATTTTATTCATATTATTTGCCTAAAATTATTATTTGGTCAATATTAGGGTTTATTTGTGTTGTTATGCTTTATCCATTTTTAAATGTTTTAGCTCAGTCTTTTTCTTCCAATACGCCTATTGCTGAAGGAAATGTGTTTTTAATACCCAAGGGTTTTACTTTAAATGGTTACAAATTTTTAATGTCCTATAAATTATTGTTCCAAAGTCTTTTTAATACAATATTTTATACTGTATCAGGGACTTTAATTAATGTTATTTTAACATTGTTCGGGGCGTTTGCTATCACGCGCAAACATTTGATATGGAGAAAAGGGTTTAGCGTTTTTATCATGTTGACTTTATGGTTTAATGCGGGTATAATACCAAATTTTCTTACCGTATCATCCTATAATTTAATAGATAATCGTTTGGCAATGATATTACCTTGGGCGATAATGACATACAATCTTGTTGTGCTTAGGTCATTTATACAAAAAGTGCCTCAAAGTCTTGAAGAAGCCGCTCAAATTGACGGCGCGAATGATTTCCAGATTTTATTCAAGGTTGTTATTCCTTTGATTATACCCGGTATAGCCACAATAGCTATGTACTATGCTGTGCGTCATTGGAACGATTATATACCCGCCTTGTTTTATTTGCGTTCCAAGGAAAAATATCCTTTACAAATGGTTATGCGCGAACTTGTTGTTTTGGTTAATTTGCAAGATATAGGCGCCGCAGGAAATGGCAGCCAAGCGGTTAGATATGCTTCAATAATTTTTGCTACTGTTCCTATTCTTGCATTGTTCCCGTTTATACATCGCAAATTTGTTTCAGGAATAATGACCGGCGCAATAAAAGAATAATAAATATTATAAAAATCTAAAAAATATAAAAAATTTTTAAATATAGTAGAAAAATTATGAGATTCAAAAAGATCTTAATATTAATATTAAGTGTTTTAATGCTTTGCGTAACCGCGTTTGCGGGATGCAAACCTAAAGATGAAAAAGATATACCAGCGCCAGTAGATTACTCTAATGGAGACCCGGCAAAAAAATGGTATGTTACAGGCGGCGAACCGCTAGAAATTAAAGTCTTTTTTAGAGATAGATTGGACTTTTCTGTAGAAGACAACAATCATAATACTGCGTTAGCAACTTTAAAAGAAATTGAAAAAAGATGTAATGTTAAATTCAAATGGGAAACCACGCCTTGGGATATTGATTTGGCTAAACAAAGATTTACCACATCTATTATGGATAAAAGAAATGCTTGTGACCTTTATGTTTTTTCCTTTGCAGACTTAAGCATATATGGCGAAAAGGGCGGGCTTTTTGACTATAGCAAATATTTGGATACTTGGGCGCCTAATTTCAAAAAAGTTATTGACAGCAACCCTCAATACAAAAAAGACTTAGTCGCTCTTAATGGGGGGATGTATATAATGCCTACTTTTTCAGCTATAAAAAACGAAAAAATGTATATAATCCGCAAAGATTGGCTTGATAAGTTTGATTTGGATATCCCCCAAACAATTGACGATCTTATGAATGTATTTCAAAAATTTAGCACAATTCCTGGCGTAAGACCCTTTGTTTTTGATAATAAATTAAATGGCATGAACTTATTTGAATCTTTTGGCGTAGATATGGGCGTGCACGCACATACTGGTTTTTTCTTAGAAGATGGCGTAATTAAGTTTGCTCCTGCCGATGAACGGGTAAAAGAGTTTATTGAATTAGCTAGAGAAATGTATGAAAATGGATACATTATGCCCAATTATGAAAATCCAAGCACCAATGAGGGAGCTGATTTGCTGTTTGAAACGGGCAAAGCCGGTATGACTTTTGCTTTTGGAACAAGGATTGACCGTTATCAACAAAAACTTAATCTTATAAAAGGTACGCCTAACAACCAAAATCCTGAAGTTATTGGAATTCTTCCGCCCGCTAAAGACGCTAACAGCATAGCGTATACTCGTAGACAATTATTGCCGGTTAGGGATTCGGGCAGCGCAGCAATACATATTGCCTCAAAACATAAATTAGAGATATTAAGAATTTTTGACTTTATATATAGCGAAGAAGGTCAAATGCTTCTTAATTTTGGCATAGAAGGAGAACATTACATTTTGAAAGAAGGTCAACCTGTATATACTGAAAAAATAACAAAAGCAAAACATATTATCGATAATTATGATATAGCCGCTGCTGATGCGCTAAGAATGTATGGAATAGCCATAGATTTTCCTGTAAAACAGGATATTAGATATGAAATGCAGATAGCTTCAGAGAAAGTTCGCTCAATTAGAGAGGCATACAATGAAATAATTTTGGAACCAGTTCCTAACTTAAAGTTTACTTCATATGAAATTGAGGTTTTGGGCATGTATTTACATAGCCTAGAAACTTGCTATCAATCTTGGTTAAACGGATTTATTAAGGGAACAAGAAATTTATCGCAATGGAATTCGTATATTCAAGAGATAAACTCAGATAAATATGGTTTGAGCAACGTATTAGAAATATATAATGAAGCTTATCAAAGATATATTAACAGTTAAAAATTATTGATTAAATAATCAAGTATTAACTTAGGATAAATAAGAAAAAAGGAGTGACTAGTGATTAATGGATAATAGACAATCTTGGGCAGAACAGAAATTATCAGAAATGTCTATAGAACAAAAAGTTGGTCAATTAATGGTTTTTGGAGCGTCAGGACCTATTGTTACGCCGCATGTGTGCAAATTAATAGATAAATATCATGTAGGCGGTTTCCGCGTTACGCAAAAATTTTTTCATGGGTCAAGCGAAGCGCGAGAGATTAGAAATTCTAATTATCCTTTATATGATATTGATACAATTGACCGCTCAAGCAATATGAATACTAAACGCATAGCTTGCACTTCAAAAGAATACGCCATTACTCTTAACACTTATAGAGATAGGGCAATGCAAAAAAAAGGCGCAGTAGGCTTGCATTTTACATACGACCAAGAAGGCGAAGGCGCGGATTTGTTGTTTGAAAAAAGGTTGTTTCCTTATCCTATGGGGCTTGCGGCAACAGGGGATTTGGAGCTAACCGAACGCGCTTATTATTGCGCCGGCATACAAGCTAAAGCTATGGGACTTAACATGATACATTCTCCTGTTATGGATGTAAACACCAATCCGAATAATCCAGAAATTGGCCCCAGAGCGTATTCCGATAAAGCCGATGTAGCGGCAAAATATGGATTGGCTTCGTTAAAGGGATATAAAAGAGCTGGCATTATTTGCACCGCCAAACACTTTCCCGGTAGAGGCGATTCGGATGAAGATGCGCATTTTGGCTTGCCAGTCATAACGCTTGGGCGAGACGAATTGTTTAATAATCATATTTTAGCATTTAAGGCGTTAATTGATGGCGGCGTTGATGCGATTATGGCTGCGTTTACAGCATATACCGCTTTTGGAGACGATGATATTCCTGCGGCAACTAATTATGAGATTATGACAAAGTTGTTAAGAGAAGAATTAGGTTTTGAAGGTGTAGTTACCACTGATAATGTTCAGATGAAAGGTTTAACATCAAAATATGAATTATCAGAGGCGGTAATTCATTGCATCAATGCGGGTTGTGATTTGGTGTTATTTCGCAGCGAATCGCCCGCAACCATATATTTAATTGAAAAAGTTTTACAAGCGGTAAAAGATAAAGTAATTTCATATAAGCGGTTAGACGAAGCCGTATTACGCATATTAAAAATGAGATATGACATGGGCTTGCATATAAATGGCGGGATTGTAGATGTTGAAAAAGCCGATATGTTTAATGATGAAGATATAATAAAAACAAGTCGTGAAGCGGCTGAACGCTCCACTATAATCTTAAAAAACAGCGGCCTATTGCCAGTTTCTAAAAACGCAAAAATATTATTGATAGAACAAGCGCATCATTTTCATTGTTTTATCAATAATATGTATTCTCATCCTGGATTGTTGTATGAAGAAATGAGAAAACATAATCCAAATGTGTCGTTATGTTTAATAAATGAGCTTTTTGACGAATATGAAGCCCAAGCGGCGCTTAATCGCATTAATAAGGACGATTATGATGTTCTTGTAATGACAAGTTATTATAATTATAGATCTCATGCATGCATGATACCGCTAATAGATAAAATAAAATATTTAAATAAAAAACTATTAATAGTGTCAAATACGCCTTATAAAAAATTTGGAGTGCCTGAATATATTGAAAATGCGATTGTATCTTTTTGTCCATCGGGACGTGAAGGAATAGCTGCAGTAGCAGATGCTATATTTGGAAATATTGAATGTAAGGCCAAACTTGATATCACGCTTTAGGATAATATTCACAAGGACATAAGATGAATAAAAAATTCTTTGAAAAATTTGAAAAAAAACATAAATGGCTAGTATGCATAGATTCGGACGGCTGCGTATTTGATACAATGGAATTAAAACATAAAGAGTGTTTTACGCCAGCTTTTATAAAGTGTTTTAGATTACAGTCAGTATCAAAATACGCAAGAGAAGTTAGCGAATATGTATATTTGTATTCAAAAACTCGCGGGACTAATCGGTTTTTGGCGCTTGTTAAAATGCTTCAACTGCTAAAAAAAAGAGAAGAAGTAAAACGTCGTAATGTATATATCCCCGATATAGAGCCGCTTATCAAATGGATAGAATTAGGCAATCCCACTTCTCAGGGGCTTAAACTATATTTAGAAAAACACCCAGATATTGAGGTATTAATAATGGCATATGATTATTCGTTAACAGTCAATTGTTATGTTGATGAAATCGCCCATGGAGTGCAGCCGTTTTATTATGTTCCCCTAACTTTGGGAGCATTTAAAGAATTTGCCGATATTGCCGTAATATCGGCAACGCCTACGGAAACGATTATTAAAGAATGGCAAACTTATGACATTGCAAAATATGCCGATATAATTTGCGGGCAGGAATTTGGGACAAAAACAGAGTGCATATCGGAATTAAAAGCAAAGTCTTATGAATCCAATAATATTCTTATGATAGGCGATGCGCCGGGAGATTATAAGGCGGCAAAAGATAATAATGTTTTGTTTGCTCCTATTAACCCTGGCGATGAGGAGAATTCATGGGAGCGGTTATATAGAGAAGGCATTGATGCTTTTCTCAATGGGAAGTATCAAGGCGATTATGAAAATAGACTTGTCGCAGAATTTGATTTGCTTTTATCGTCAGAACCTCCATGGGCAAGGTTTAAAAAATAGATAATAAAAAAATATATGAATGAGGGTAAAAAATGATTAATCAGCAATATAAATCAAAAATAAAACCGTTGTCAATTCTTGAGATTGTTTTATGCGCAATAGTGCTTATAATTGCGGGTTTGATGTTAAAGTATGGTATAAGTTTTGCAAAAGCAGCTATACAAATTAAAGCTAAAGAAACTAATATCGCAACATATGAAGATAATATGATTAACCTTGATGAAATCAATTCAGGGCGTTTTACATATTATTTTGATTCTTCATCAGCTTCATCTTATGAGGACGGGTCAATAGAGCATCCTTATAAGGATATAAGCAGGATATCATTAATGACCTTTGGTCCTGGAGATAGGGTTTTGCTCAAAAGAGGAACCGCTTATTCGGGCACATTATTTGTGCAAAATAGCAGAGGTAAAAAAGATGATATTATTTATTTCGGAAGTTATGGCGAAGGATCAAGACCTAAAATAAACGGCAATGATATTGATGGCGGCGGCGTATTGCATATTTATAATTGCGAATACATTACGGTTGAAGGCTATGAGCTTTTTGATACGGGCGTTGTAGAAAAAGATAAACGCGGCGTGCTTATTGAAGGCGATAATGCAGGTATTTTATCAGGTATAACAGTGCGCAATATGTATATTCATCATATAAAAGGTTATACAGATTCCGCTAACAACGGTATGAGCACTGATTCAAAAAGCACGGGTGGAATTCAGGTATGGGTGCGCAATGCTGATATTACACCAACAAGATTTGACAGCCTTACAATTGAAAAAAACATCATCAATAATGTTGATAACGCAGGCATAGCTACCTGGCATACAAGAAGCACTCAAGTATCTATACAGCCAGGAACTCAAGGCTGGGAAAATATTGCTTATACCAATCTTAGAATAGCGGAAAATGTTATTTCTAACGTAGGCAAAAATGCTATAGTAATAAGATCGGCTGAGGGCGGAGTAGTGGAATATAATACCGTATATGAAACAGCTCTTAGATGTATTAGCGGCAATCAAATATTCACCCGAGATTGCCGCGGAACAGTTATTCAATATAACGAAGGCTTTTTAAATAGAATGTTGCCTGACAGTACCGGCGTGTTTAGGGACGGTAGCATGCTAGACCCCGATCTTAGAAGCCCAAATACAATTTGGCAATATAATTATAGCCATGATAACGCTTTTGGGCTTATGACCACTTGCACTGATGTTAACGATGATAATATTATTGTCCGATACAATGTAAGCGCAGGCGATAAAAGCTGGCTTTTGAATATCAATTATGATGTTTCTGGAATCTGGTTTTATAATAACACATTTTTTATTCCAGAAGGCTATGAAGGCGTATCGGTTATTCGTGAGCGCGATAAAGAAATGGATTCAAGAAACAGCAATCAGGTTTATTATTATTATAATAACCTTGTATATAATATGGGCATTAATACTAGGTTGGCTATGGTAGATATTGACCATCCAACCGCTCCTTCATCCATTAAGAATACAATCAAAAGAACTTTTTCTAACAACTTATTTTATAGCGCCGAAGGAAAAGATATCATTAATATTGAATATTTGTATGTGCCTGGTCATTTTAATGAAGATACAATTTTGGATTCTAATTTCTTGCAATCAGACCCATTATTTGTGCAAATGCCGGATGTTAATGATGACTTACATGACCGCATAGGCAGACAATACGCTGATAGATTTATGTTAAAACCTGGTTCTCCTGCCATAGGGGCAGGAAAGGTGCTTGAAAATATCGGTGAGTTTGACTTTTATGGCAACTCTCTTGATGCTGATAATCCAAATATTGGTGCATATGGCGGAAAAGGCGTTTCAGATATTGAAATAACAAATCCTGATCAACCGCTGTTTCCTCCCCATAGCAATAGAGGACCAGCGCATACTTCAAATAGATATTTCACAGTACAAGGCGGTCAAACTGATATAAATCAACCCGATAAGTCTTTTGCCAATGAACATAGTTGGTTTGTTAAGAAGAATGAAAAAGAAACATATTTAAAATATAAACTTCTTTATTCTGAAAATTTTGAAAATATTACTCTTAATCTATATATCAAAGATTTTACAAAAGGCGCACAACTCAAGCTCTATGGCTTAAAAGACAATGAATGGTTCGGAGATACATTAACTTATAATAATAAGCCCGATGAAAGTCTACGTTCCCTAATTGCAACATTTAACGCCAACCGTAAAGGCTGGGTAAGTATTGATATTACCGAATATGCTCAACGAGAACTTTTTTATGATACAGTTCTTTCATTTGTAATTGTAAGCGAAAATGATGATATGGCTGAAATAGAATTGGGCGCTTATGAAGATATAGATCCTAACGACAATAGCGTATATACGTCTCCTTATGTAGATATAGTATATAAACAATTAGAAGGAACTTATTATCCAATCTATAATCAACATGTAGGCGATGGAAGCCGCGCAAACGACAACTATTCAACGGGCGATTCTATGCATGTCAAAAGAGGAAGTTCAGGCTTTTCCAGATATACATATATGTTGTTTGACTTATCAGAGGAAAAAAGAGAAGTTATTACAGCTACATTAAGACTTCATGTAAATATAGCAGAAGGCGTGCGCCCATCAGCGCCTGCAAGCGTGGTTGCTTATGCTATATCTTTTTCTGATTGGGATAATAATATTACATATAATACATTACCTAATGAACTAAAAGCCATAAATAACACCAATAAACTTGAACTTCCTCCCAATGCGGTTATGTTATCAAGAGTGACGATAACAGGCACAACGACTTCCGAAGGTCAAAAAGGTTATGATTTTGATATAACCAATTATGTAAAATCTTTAACCGATGAAAAAAGATTTACTATTATGCTACTTATGGAAAGCAGTAATGCCGGAAGCGATTATATTGGTTTTATGACCACAAGGTCTGCCGATACAACTCGTCATCCTATGATTTATATTAATGAGCCTGTTTCCGAACCTCCTACGGGGTATTTTAAGGTGACGGCTAAGCTTGATAATATCTATGGAACCGTAAGCCCACAATTTATAGACTGCGCGCGAGGCGCTACTGCCGAATTTACCGTTACTCCCTATCCGGGATATATTGTTGACTATGTAAAAATAAACGGTATTAACGCGTTTTTGGATGGCGATAAAATAATCATTGATAATGTAACTAGCGATACTATTGTTAATGTGGCGTTTAAAGAAAAAGCCAAAGGCGATTTAATACTGCCGAGCGAAGATTCTTATATTCGCGATGGTAATTATAAAGATAATAATTTTGGTAACGCAAGTCTTTTAGAAGCCAAAACCGCTACGGGCGGGGGCAATACGCGGATTATATATGTTAAATTTCCTATTAACGATTTGAATTCTGCTGCGACTAAGATTGAGTTTAACTTATATGCTTATCAAAGAACAGGAATGAATTCTGGTTATAGATTTAAGCTTGCTTTGTGGGGATTTTATGAAAGCGAAGAGAGCGTATGGTCAGAAAATGAAATTTCATGGATTAATGCCCCTTATCTTGAACAGATTATTGGAACTTCGGCGCGACAACCCGATTTGATTTTTGAAAATACGGCTAAAGGTTGGATTATGTATGATGTTACACAGCTTATTAAGACAAGACCCGAAGGCGTCAAATATATTACCTTTGCTCTGATGGATTATGAAGTTGAGCCGGGGTTGCCTATGTTGCGGTTATATAGCAAGGAAACTGACCAAAAAATTGGCGAAAACGAGTTAAAACCTCATTTATATGTTTATACTGAGCCAGTTTATAATATTGAGCTTATTTACGATAAAGAAAAAGGATTTGTGGATTATATTAGCGATAGTATAGTCAGCAATATGGCGTTTTCAGCGCTTATATTGCCGAATGCAGGATACAAAGTAGGCGTTGTAACTATTAATAACCAAGAGGTATTGCTCGACGGATTATATCTTAATATAAATCAAGTAAAGGGCGATTTAAGAATAGTTATTCCTTTTGTCAAATACTATTCAGTAAATGTAACTACAGATAATAATGGATTTACTACAACAGGCTCACAAATTGTCAATGAAGGCGACTATACTTATATCAATCTTGTCCCTAATGCGGGATATTTGGTAAAATATATTTATATAAATGGCGAATTAACCGATATAAAAGAAACATATTTCAAATTAGAAAATATTACCGAACGCACTGATGTATTTGTTATATTTGAAAAAGGCGTTAATATTAAAGTTGAGGTTAATGGTAAAGGAACCGCAAGCGTCAATGATGAATTGATTTTACCGGGCGCCTCAAAGACAATAATATTTTATCCTGATAAGGGTTATTATGTCTCAAAAGTATTGGTTAATGGCGAAGAGGTAGATGTTATCAATAATAATATTACTCTTAATGAAATAAATTCAGATACGGTTATTAATGTTGAATTTGCAATCATTAAGCAATCTAGCGTGCCTTATTGGATTTGGCTGATTATTGGAAGCGGCGTTGTTATAATTGTTGGAGGTGTTTTGGCGACTATTATAATAAAAAAGAAAAAAAATTGATTTAAAAGGAGCTAAATTTATATGCCTAAATTTCTTATAAAGAATAAGGCATTAACGCGCGGAATAGTTTTTGTTATTACAATATTATTTGCGATGTTTTTTTTGGCATCGGATATAAAGCCTGGTAAAGATAACCTTATGCGTATTAATAATGTTTTTGTCAAGGCAAGAGAATTTGAAATTATTATGAGCAATGAAAACGGCATGGTCAAAGCCCGTTTTATGGCGACTTTCGGCATATCAGAATCTAGCTTTAGCTGGTATAGTTATTACGGCGGCAATAGGCCGATTGATGAATTGATATCTATCTGTATAAATAAAATCATACCAATCAAAGTCAAACAAGCGCTTGCTATTGAAAATGGCGTTATTAAGTCGTGGTCATACGATAAAATGCTTGATGAAATGCACGCAGAAAACAAAAGACTTGCTCAAGCCCAAAAAAATGGCAAACCTACTTTTGGCAAAACTAAATGGGAAGAAAATGAATATTACGATTACCATAACGCTAATCTAGAAGCGCGATTATCATCAAAATTAATGACCACTATTTTAAGCGTAAGCTATGACGAAGCGTATAATTATTACTTGACGGCAAGACAAAATTCTCCAAATCCAGAAGATTTAGCTCCATTTGAAGGAAATGAAACAAATTGGCGCAATGAAGCGTTTAGGGAAAAGTATGAAAATTATATAAACCAAGCCATAGCAAGCGCTAAAGTTGAATATCTCAAAGATTTACATAATTATAATTACGCTAATTTTTAGGGATTTTTTGGTTAAGGGGTAAATGGAATGATAAAATTTAAAAAATGCTTATTTTATTTTAACATAATAACATTTTTTATAGTAATAGGGTTGAGCGCATTTTTACTTATGAATTTAGAAGATTTTAAACAATCTTTAGTAATAGCTCAATCGGAAGATCAGCATGATGAAATAGAATATGCAGATATTTATATTGATTCAAGGGCTCCCGAAGGCGGCAACGGCTCTTTGGAAGCTCCTTATAATAACTTAAGCATAATTAACGATTTAACCATAACACCCGGGACGATAATAAGACTAAGAGCGGGCTCGATTTTTGAAGCGCCGTTTATAATAGAAAATATTGAAGGCGATGAGAATAATCCCGTTATAATAGGCAAATACGGTTCCGGACGACGACCTATTATTGCGGCAAATGATTATACTGGCGGTGGTATTTTATATATAAAAAATTGTCAAAATATAATCGTAGAAAGTTTGGAACTGTTTGATACGGCTACTTTAGAAGGCGACAGAAGAGGCATATTAATAGAAATAGGCGGCGGGACAGAAGAGAACATTTTATATTACAATAATATAACAGTTCAAGATATGTATGTCCATGATATTCGCGGGATTACTGACGCCGAAAACAGCGGTATGAGCAATGCTTCAAAAAAGACTGGCGGTATTATGGCATGGACTAAAGATAAATTTACGGCATACAATAACCTAATCATTAATAATAACATTGTCCGCAATGTTGATAACTGCGGTATAGCTATATGGAAAGT
Organism: Clostridiales bacterium; assembly: GCA_012512255.1. Classification (NCBI taxonomy): domain Bacteria; kingdom Bacillati; phylum Bacillota; class Clostridia; order Eubacteriales; species Clostridiales bacterium. The sequence continues at coordinate 25,456 of JAAZDJ010000129.1, forward strand.
GCCTACCACATCTCCCCAAGGCACCGTATATGACGCTGATTTTGATTTTATAGCGCATAAAAATGTTTATATTACTAACAATGAAATTTCTGATATTGGAAAAAACGCCATTGTTGTTAGGTATCTTCTTGGGGGGCATATAAGCGGAAACACCGTATATAAGACCGCTGTTCGTTGCATAAGCGGCAATCAGATTTTTACCAGGGATTGTAAGGGAACTATCATTGAAAGGAATGAAGGTTTTATGAATATGGCCCGTCCTGATAAAGCTGGCGTTGTTCGCGACGGCAGTATGCTTGACCCGGATTTGCGCAGTCCTGATACTATATGGCAATATAATTATAGTCATGATAATGCATTTGGCTTGATGACAAATTGTACGGATGTTAGAGATAATATTGTCGTAAGATATAATATTAGCGTGGCTGATAAAAGCTATCTTTTGAATATTAATTACGATGTCAACAGTATGCATATTTATAACAACACTTTTTATATTCCCCAAAATTATAATTCAATAATTATCCATGAACGAAAACAAAAACTTTCTCAACGAGATGAAAATCGAAATTATATCTTTGAAAACAATTTAATATATAATGACTCTTTATCAGCATCTTTTGATTTTGCCGTGTTGGGCGAGAGCGGAACACATAATGATATTGTCAATACAATTACGCGTTCTTTTTCTAATAATTTATTATACAGCGCAAAATCAGAAGAGCAAGGTTTTACATTACCTAAAGCTGAACTATTTGAATATGCTAATGGCAAAGATGGAGAGCTGCAATCTGGATATTTAAAGGCCAATCCTATGATTGTTAAAGCTTATGGAGGAACTTCGGTTGAAAGAATAGGATGGGGCATATTGAATAATTTTAAGCTCCTCAAACAATCTCCGGCATTAGGTGCGGGCAAGCCAATAAGCGATGGTCTTACACATTGCTTTTTTGGCAATATTATTACTTCGCCTCCTAATATAGGAGCTTATGGCGGAATGGGAGAAGAACAAGATCTAGAACAAGATGCTTATTTGAATCCTGATGATTATTCTACTCCAAGATTTGATAATGTAGAAAAAATTTCCGACATTGTATATGCGGAAAGCGTTACTAATTATGACGGCACAAAACGCAATCTCAAACTAGATATTTATAGACCCAAAAATGATATGCAGAGAAATAGACCTTTAGTTGTAATGGTCCACGGCGGCGGGTTTAGAATAGGCTCCACAAAAGAGCAAAATTATATAGTTAACTTATCCAATTTATTTGCTCGTCATGGTTATGTGGTTGCCGCTATTGAATACAGGCTTAGAAAAGGCTCGGATATGCCCGATCGCTTAGCGGAAGTTCCAGCTATGATTGATGCGGCGGAAGATGTAAACCGTGCATTAGAATGGTTGAGGACAAAAGGCGGTGTTTACGGGTATAACCCAGACTATATGTTTGTCGCAGGAGGCTCTGCAGGGGGAAGAACGGCCGTTGCATATGCTTATTCTAGTCAAGAAAAAGGCTATGACAAAAGTGGCGTGGTGGCAATAGGAAATTTATGGGGGTCGCCCGAAATTGAGTTTAGAAGCGAATATGATGTAAGTAATCAATTTGAGGGTCGTTTTATTCCAATGATAATTATTCACGGCACAAATGATAATACAATACCTTATGATAACGCTATATATATGAAAAATTCGCTTCTTAATGCGGGTTATAATGAGGGTGTTGATTTTGCTTTTCAGGCGATTCAAGGCGGCGGTCATCCTCCGACCAATGTATCTAATGGAACTCAAATTATATTTGATTATGTAAACACTTTTTTTATTGCAAGGCTAAAAAATTATATACAAAATGTAACTAATGGAGTTACGCCTCCGCCTCCTC
>JAAZDJ010000130.1 GCA_012512255.1 Clostridiales bacterium
ATTTGATATGCCGATATCGGCCCCAAAATTTTATCCTGTATGGTATAGGTTAATTGATTTGTAAAATCGGCGTCTTCGCACACCCAAGAGCTGACCAATAAGCTGGAATTTTCTTCGCTACCGTTTAAGTCAAAATGGTCGTTTTTATTGAGCCTTTTGGATATCGCTATTGTGTCAAGAATATATGGATAATAAACTCTTGACCACATAGACGCGTTAAACATAGACTCGGCAGGCGCGCCCAAAACGCCGCTTCCGTATGTTTTATTGACGCTGTATTTAAGGTCGCCCGCCGTTTCTATTAATTTGTCCAGCTTGTCCACATCCGGAATATCAAAAGCCAGTATCTTTTCGTCGCCCACCGCGCAATAAAGATGGACCGTGGGCTGATAGTTGTTGATAATAAACTCCATCATGACTTCGTTAAAAGCCGCGTTCGCGGAGTCTAAGGGTTTGTTATAGCTTTGCGCCATAAAATATTCGCGGCCGGGTTTGTCGTCCAAAATAACCTGATAACGATTTTTAAAAACCGAATAAGGCCGGGCAAGCTCAACATCCCCAGGTATTGCGGCGACATAGGGAGAACGCCCTTTCACATACGAGCCTTCTATGCTGATTTCTCCGGGCCAATTAAAGCAAGGATAAAAAATAACCCTTACCCTTAAGCGCCTGCTTGCCGTAATTTGTATGCCAAGCCCTTGCTCCCCTTGTCTTATCCATTTGACCGACAGCGGTCCGCTGATAAAATGGGCGTAACTGCCGTCATTGGAATATACGCTGTATTTTGAATGCGCGGTTATAAAGTCTTGGTTTTCCATCCATTTGCGCCCGTTAAAATATGTAACCTTAACGCCCCATAACGAGCCATATTTGCCTGCCAGCATAGCGCCGTTAATAGCCGAATAGTCCAATCCCGCGCCGATTATATATTTTGAGGGATAATTGATATTTCTTATAGCCGGGCCTTTGGGCTCTTCTTTATGGAAACTTTCCAAAAAAGGCGGTCTGAATGTAAAGCCGTATTCTTTATTTATATATCTCATAGTAAAAACAAAAACCTTATTTTTATCATTTATTGATTATTAAAAAAAATTATACCATAAATCAAATCCCTAAGCCAGATATTGATAGCCTTTTGTTTAATATAACAACCTTGCGTTGTCGGGTAATGTCAAAATTTTATCTTTTTGAACCTGAATTTTGTAAACTTCCCTCAAAAGATTTTCATCGGGGATTATATAAATCCTTTTATCGGACCAGATAGTTTCGCACTCGGCGCTAAAAATCCCGGTGAAAAGTTTGGTCATGACTTCGTGATTTACCGTAACCGTCACAGCCGGCGCGTCCATAGACGCAAACAAATCCAAAAGGTCCGCCCGTATCTTGTCGGCGACCGCAAAGGTGGACAAAATCCTGCCCGATCCATGGCAGACCGTGCATTCGTCTTGAACGCAGCTTGAAATATCGTTGCGTATTTTTTTTCGGGTCAATTCCACAAGGCCAAGTTTGGTCATCCCCAGCAGCTTGCATTTGGTTCGGTCTCTTTGCAGCGCCTTTTCCAAAGCTTCCAAGACCTTATGCTTGTGCTCGTTAAGCTCCATGTCTATAAAATCAATTACCACTATTCCGCCGATGTTTCTCAACCTCAATTGACGGGCTATTTCTTGGGCGGCTTCCAGGTTGACTTTAAAAACGGTATCCTCCAACTGGTTGCTGTCGCCGATATACTTGCCGCTATTGACATCAATAACGGTAAGCGCTTCGGTCTTATCAATAACCAAATATCCGCCGCTTTTTAGCCAAACCTTGCGGTCTAATAACTTATCAATTTTTGGACGGAGGCCGTAATATTTAAACATATCGGTCTTGCCCGTATATAACTCCAGCTTATCCGCGCAAACGGCAAGACTTTTTACCAAATGCTCGGATATTGTGTCATAGACTTCTTTTGAGTTGGTAATTATATGTTCCACGTTTGAGTTAAGCATATCTCGGACCATTCGGGCGACCAAATTGCCCTCTGTATAAATCAATTCTTTTGGGCGCGCTTTTTTGTATCTTTCTTGGATTGTCTCCCATAGGGCGCGAAGCTGTTTTATTTCCGCCACTATCTCTCTTTTGGACATCTCGGGCGCGACCGTCCTTATTATATAACCGTAGCCTTTAACAGCGTGCGCTTTGACAAGCTTAATAAGCTTTTGCTTGACTTTTTCGTCCGTAATTTTTCTGGACACGCCCAAAAAATCCAATGTAGGCGTCATTACCACGCTTCTGCCCGGCAAGGATATATTGCAGGAAATGCGCGCGCCTTTGGTCCCGACCTCGTCTTTTACGACTTGGACCATTATTTCATCGCCTTCGGATATTGTAAGTTTTTCGGGAATTTCTATCTCGTGATTTTGAAGCTCGGCGCGGTCAAATACCATATCGCCCACATACATAAAAGCGTTTTTTTCCAGTCCGATGTCAACAAACGCAGCCTGCATGCCCGCCAACACATTGACCACTACGCCTTTGTAAATATTGCCTACCAATTTCCTTTGGGAAGAGGATTCAATATAAAACTCGGCTAGCTCGCCATTTTCTGTCATAGCAACGCAGACATTGTTAGAATTCACATCTATGTAGATGCTGCTTTTTTTAATCAAAATATTCCTCTGTAAAATTGGTTTACCCAAATATTATACAATTTTTGTCTAAAAAAGTCCATATGTTTAAAAAAAGATGATTTTGTTCCATTTATTTGGTATTTTTGGCAAAATAAAATAAATTAAACTATTTTGACTTTAAAGCGTCTTTTATCGGAGTCATACAGTCATTATTTGAAAACAGCTCTTCTATTTGGGTTTCTGTTAAAGTGATTATATTGTTCAATTTATTGTCAAACACCCTTACATAATAGAAATACGAGGGAGAAAACATCCTAAATATTTGACCTATGGGCGTATCGGCGCTTACCGCGATTTGCCTAATTTGCAGGCCTTTTTTTAGGTTTTGGGTTCTAAAAGCGCGGTTGTATATGCGTATATATCTTTCTTTTTTTTCGCCCGCAAGCGCGCACAAAAACACAAAAACGCCCAATACGCAAAAGCTTATGTTAACCTCAAAAAACGCCGAAATAATAAAAAGCGCTATTAAAGCGCAGCCCAATATAAGCCCTGTGATTTTTATGATTTTATACGCCTTGGATTGAGGCATTTTTTGGGACAATAGGCAAAACATAATCCTGCCCCCGTCCAAAGGAAAAACGGGCATAAAATTAAATAACGCGTTGATTATATTGGCATAGACAAACGCTTGGGTAAAAAAATACGAAGACGGGATAAGCCACCAAACCGCCGTAAAAATTATGGCGACTATGAGATTGGTTATAGGTCCCATTGCCGCTATCTTTATCTCTTCGGACGGCTTAATTCCTTCTAAGCTGCCTTGGATTACCGCGCCGTAAGGCATAAGCTTTATTTCATTCAAGGCATAGCCGAACCTCTCCGCCATTGCCGAATGTCCCATCTCGTGAATAACCACAGCCACGGTGTAAGCCAAAAAATCATAGGCGCGCCCTAGCGCCGCCATCAAAAGCCCTAGTAAAATAAAAAGGGGATGAACGCTAAATTTTAATCCCATTGCGCTTTATCTTTTAGGCTTATTTGTTCGCCGTCTTTTAGCAAACAAAACGCCAATTGTTCGCCCGCCAAAATACCTATTGGAAAACCTTTTTTTACGGTTTGGCCTGTCTTGACGCCTGTGTATTTAATGCCTGTATATTGGCTTATTATATTGTTTTTGTGCTTGATTTGGATTGACAAAACGCCGTTATTTTTGGTTACGTTAATCACTTGGCCCGTTTCCGAGCTATATACAAGCGGGTCTTGGTCCATTGTAAGCAAAGCGTTGTAGCCGTCAAAGACAATATTTTGGGTTTTTAGGGGCGCTCCAAACTCCAAAGGCGCGTTATCCTGGGAAAAAATCAAAGCGATTTTTTGTTTTAGGGGCAGAGCGTCTTCTTGGATATTAAAAATCTTGATGTTATAACTTACCGCGGATTTGACCGCCGAAGAAATATCTTTTAGCGTAGGAACTTGGGAAAACAGCAATAACAGCGCAAAAATAAAACCGCACGCAAAAAATCGCATGGCCAATCCAAAAAAAACGCCGCTAGAGCTGTCTTGGGGCTTGGGTTTTAGTACAGGTTCGTAATACAAATAGCGGTTGGAAGTAATTTTTGCATGCGCCTTTTTTAACGCGTCGTATTTCATAAACCTTGCCTTTTTTTCGTTCTTTTTGTAAATTATATGCTTAACAATCCTTTGAAAATAACCAAGCGTTCATAGGCGTTTTCGACAAAAACAACAAATTTAAATATTCTTTACTACGCGCCGGCATTATGATATTATAGGTTTAATAGTTTTTTACGAAGGATAAGGATAAACATATGAATATAGCGATGATAGCCCATGACAAAAAGAAAGACGATATTGTAATGCTTGCCATCGCTTACCGCCAAGTGTTAAAAAACCATACTATTTACGCCACGGGCACTACGGGTAAGCTGATCGCCGAGGCGACAGGGCTAGACATAATCAGATTCAAATCGGGACCGCTTGGGGGCGACCAGCAAATAGGCGCGATGGTGGCCGACAACGAAATAGATTTGGTCATATTTTTTAGGGATCCCCTAACAGCCCAACCGCACGAGCCCGATGTGTCCGCGCTTTTGAGGCTGTGCGATGTGCATAATATACCGCTTGCCACCAATCTTGCCACGGGCGAAATAATGATGATGGCGCTCTCAAGAGGCGATATCAATTGGAGAAATACTATCAAAAAAAGGGATTAATTTATATCCAACAATCTCGGAATCCTTTTGTAAAAAATAGGCGTCGCCAAAATTAAGACTATCAGGCTTATCAAATCTCCCAAAAGATACAAAGGCAGGCTAAGCGCCGCGGCGGTTATTACGGCTTGAGATTGATTGAGATAAAAAGACAAAATCATAAGCATATAAGGCGCGCCAATCAAATATACCCCAAAAATACCCGCCAAACATATTAAAAATGTTTTTAGATAATCCGAAACTTTAATTTTTGACAAATAAAAATCTTCAAAAAGATAATCCCTTAATATCCCGCAAATAAACGCGCACAAAATAAAACCCAAAATAAACCCAAAAGACGGCATAAAAACATAAGTTATTCCGCCGCCGCGGGTAAAAATAGGAATGCCTATAAGTCCCAATAACATATATATCGCTTGGCTCAGCGGCCCCCATTTTTTGCCCAAAAACAATCCCGCCATGCAAGCAAAAAAAGTTTGCAAAGTTATATCAAGCATAGGAAGAGGAATTTTGATAAACCCTCCAGCGCAGGTCAATGCGCAAATTAATGCGGTCGCGGCGATTTTGAAACTTATTGATTTATATGCGCTTTTGGATACTTGGCTTGTTTGGGACATAAATAATCAAATCCTTATATTAGTTTATGCGCATATGATAGCACAATATATTCTAGATTGTAAACTAAATAAGCATATCTGGTTTACAATTGCCGCTTACAATTGCCGCAAAAAATTTATGCAAATCAATATCTTTAATATTTCGACATATTATGATATAATTATTTAAAATGTTAGATGATCGGATTGGGATGGAAACGGATAACAGCAAATTAAATTCTTTAATTTTGTTGTTTGTCTTTGACAAAATGGATGTGCCTCTTACCGAGAGCACAATCTTAGAAATGTGCTGTAGCCGTAATAACTGGATCAACTACATGGAATGCAAGCAGGCCTTTAATATTTTGTTGAAGAATAACTTTATTACCATGATCTCTTCTTCCAAAGGGCCTGTAAGCGCATCGGGCGCGCCCACGATAGAAAGCGCATACGCGCTTACGGTGGACGGCAGGATGTGCCTTTCGCATTTGTTTTATTATATACCGGCATCTTTGCGCGCAGAGATTGTGGATTATGTGGCCGAAAACCGCATGCATTACAGAAGAAGGCAAGAATACACGAGAGATTATTATATGAACGAGGACGGCACTCATACCGTGGTCTTGGGCATAAAAGACCCAACCAAACAATTATTGGAAATTAAAATGAATGTGGACTCTAGGGCGACCGCAAAATCCATATGTAACAAATGGGACGAAAAGGCCTCGCAGATCTTCGCAAGCCTTTACGAATTATTGGACGAATAAATAACAAGCGCCAGGGCAAAGCCTGGCGCCTTTTTTTTATTCTAGCTCTTGGATTGATTTTTCAATTTTTTGTATTAGTTTTTGGTATTTTTCCACTTTGGCTTTTTCTTGTTCTACCAAATCTTTGGGCGCTTTTTGGACAAAGCCTTGGTTGGCTAGCTTGCCTTGGGCGCGGGCCAATTCGCTTTTTGCTTCTTTTAGTTCTTTTTGCAGCCTTGCCATTTCCACGGTTTTGTCCACAAGGTCCAGTATCGGTATATATACTTCGCACAAAGGCGTTATGACTTGTGCGCATTTTTCGGGCTTGGAAGTGACAATTTCAATTGACTTGCCCATGCCGAGTTTTTCTATATATACAAGCGATTCGTTGATAAGCTTTTGGTTTTTGAGCGGCAAAATATAAATAGAGGTGCGTCTGTTTTGGGGCACTTTCATTTCAGCCCTTAATTCCCTTATGCTTTTTATAACGGCGATAATCTCCCCGAAATCCTTGTAAGCTTTTGCGTTGTGGTATTTCGCGTTAAATTCGGGGTATTTTGCCTTAATTATCAAACCTTCTTTGGAAGGCAGGTGCGAATATATCTCTTCGGTCACAAAAGGCAATATGGGATGTATCAGCTTCAAAATCTCGCCCAAAAGATATATTAATACCGACATCGCGCCGACCTTTTCAGCCTCGTCAGCGCCGTATAGCTTGGGCTTGGCAAGCTCAATATACCAATCGCAAAAATCGTCCCAAATAAATTCATACATATACTTTAGGGCGCGGTTTATATTGAACTTGTCCATATTTTTGATGACATTTTTGACAAGCTCGTTCCATTTATATAATATCCATTGATCCGCGTTGTTTAGTTTTATTTGGTCTAAGTCTTTGTATTCTATCTTTTCGGCGTTAAGGAGGACAAACCTTGCGGCGTTCCAGATTTTATTGATAAACACCCTGTCGGTCGCGATCTTGTCTTCGGAAAACTTTATATCGCTGCCCAAGGTCGTGCCCCAAAGCAAAGAAAACCTGACAGAGTCCGTGCCGTATTTTTCTATCATTTCCAAAGGGTCAACGCCGTTGCCCAAAGACTTGGACATCTTGCGCCCTATCTTGTCCCGCACTATGCCGTTGATTACGACATCCGAAAAAGGCTCTTTGCCCATAAACTCAATGCCCGAAAATACCATTCTGACAACCCAGAAAAATATAATTTCGTGGGCGGTGACCAAGACATCGGACGGATAAAAATAATCCAAGTCTTCGCTCTTTTCTGGCCAGCCCAGAGTGGAAAAAGGCCATAACGCGCTGGAAAACCAAGTGTCTAAGACATCGGGGTCTTGGGTTACGGTCCCGCCGCATTTTGGGCAAGTATTTATATGCTCGCGGGATACGGTCATTTCTTGGCAAGCGTCGCAATAATACGCCGGAATGCGATGACCCCACCACAATTGACGCGAAATGCACCAATCTTTTATATTTACCAGCCAATGCCTGTATATCTTTTCAAACCTCTTGGGCGTAAACCTTAGCTTGTTTTGGTCCAAGACATCCAAAGCCGGCTTGGCAAGTTCCCTCATCCTGACAAACCATTGCTCTGAAATTATGGGCTCTATTACGGTATCGCAACGATAGCATTGACCTATATTATGCTTGTGCGGCTCTATTTTTTGCAAAAGCCCTTGGCTTTTTAAGTCTTCCACGATAGCGACTCTGGCGCTGTATCTATCCATGCCTTGATACTTGCCCGCAAGCTCGTTCATTGTCCCGTCGTAATTCATTACCCTGACGGCTGCGAGATTGTGCCTTTGACCGACTTCAAAGTCGTTGGGGTCGTGGGCGGGCGTTATCTTTACCGCGCCCGTGCCAAAATCCTTGTCCACATAATCGTCGGCTATAACGGGAATGCGCCTGTTCATAAGCGGCAAAATTACATATTTGCCTATTAAGTCCTTATACCTGGGGTCCGTAGGGTTGACCGCGACCGCCGTATCGCCCAGCATTGTTTCGGGCCTTGTGGTCGCGACTATTATATATTCTTGGGAATTTTCAACGGGATATTTTATATGCCAAAGGTGAGAATCCGACGGCTTGTAGTCCACTTCGGCATCGGACAAAGCCGTTTTGCAATCGGGGCACCAATTGATTATGCGGCTGCCTTTGTAGATGTATCCTTTTTCGTAAAGGCGGACAAACACTTCCAAAACGGCGCGCGAACGCTTCTCATCCATTGTAAAAGCCAGCCTGTCCCAATCGCAAGACAGGCCCATTCTTTTGGACTGTTCCACAATCCTGCCGCCGTATTTTTTATACCAATTCCAAGCGCGCTCCAAAAACTTTTCGCGGCCCAAATCTTGCTTGGTCAAGCCATCTTGCGCCATTTGCTCTACGATTTTGACCTCGGTAGCTATGGAGGCGTGGTCCGTGCCGGGCAGCCAAAGCGCGTTATAACCTTGCATTCTTTTATATCTGATAAGCACGTCTTGCAAAGAAAGGTTAAGGGCGTGCCCCATATGAAGCTGCCCTGTTATATTGGGAGGCGGCATTACAATAGTGAAGGGTTTTTTGGACTTATCGGCCTTCGCCTTAAAACAGCCGCGCCTTACCCATTCGTCATACCATTTTTGCTCAAACCCAGAGGGATTATATGTCTTGTCCAGCTCATAGTTATTCATAGTTTTTTTGGTCCCTTTTGTCCTTATTTGATTATAGAAAAAATCAAACCCGCAAGCACCAACAAAAAGCCCGCGAACTTGAAAGCAACAAGCGTCTTATCAAAGTCTTTGATATCGTCCGTTTTTTTGATTTTTTGGACAATTTTTCGGGCGAAGACTGCCGTCAAAAGCCCCGCCACAGCCAAAACAAGACCGACAATGACATTCCATTGAACAAGCCTTTTTGCTAAGCTGTCCAAAAAATTATTGGCGACACCCAAAAACATAAAAAAGCAACTCTTTTTTTCCAAAAATTATTTAAAACATTATACTAGAAAAATATCAATAAATCAAATTAAGAATACACGGTTTGGGGATTGGGATTTTCGTTTTTAACAAAATCAGCTTTTTACACATTTACCTAACCCGTTTAATATACTGTCAATATAAGCCAACGTAAAGAGCGACATATGAAGATAATTTTGTGTTTGGATAGGGTCAGCCATACTTATCATTCAAAACTCGGCGAGACTTTGGCGCTAAAGGATATTAGCTTTTGCCTAAGCGACGGGGAATTTTTGTCTATTGTCGGGCCTTCGGGCTGCGGCAAGACCACAATATTGTCATTGATAAGCGGTTTAATAAAGGCGTCCAAGGGCCAAATTGTCATTGACGGCAAGCCCGTTACCACTACCAACCGCGATACGGGATATATGTTCCAAAGAGACCATTTGTTTGAATGGCGGACCATAAGGCAAAACATAACATTGGGTCTGGAAATACAAAAGAAAATGACTCCCCAAAATCTAAAGATGGTTGATGAATTAATAGAAAAATACGGGCTGAAAGAATTCGCCAATAACTATCCGCGCTCGCTAAGCGGCGGAATGCGTCAAAGGGTGGCGCTTATCCGCACGCTTGCCACCTCGCCCAAGCTGCTGCTTTTGGATGAGCCTTTTTCGGCTTTGGATTTCCAGACACGACTTTATGTTTGCGATGATGTCTATAAAATAATCAAAAACGAAAAAAAGAGCGTAATACTCGTTACGCACGATATAAGCGAGGCTATAAGCCTAAGCGATAGGATTATTATGCTGACCAATAGGCCCGCCGCTATCGCGCATGAATATGTTTTGGATATGCAAGAGTGCAAAACGCCCCTGGAAAGAAGGGAATGCAAAAAATTTGGATATTGGTTTGATAAGATATGGAAGGATTTGGAAAAACTTGATAAAGGCGATTTATAAAAAATGAAAAAGCAAGACCAAGCGTTATACTCGGAAGAACATAAAAAATACCTAAAAAATATCAAGACAAAGAAATTCTTAATACTTAGCGCGCAGTTTGGGATACTGATAGGGGTTTTGGTTTTGTGGGAAACGCTTACCCATTTTATGATTTTGGACCCGCTGTTTTTCTCCTCGCCCAGCCGCATAATAAAGACAGCGGGTGATATGTTCGCGACCAAAGAAATTTATGACCATATAGGCGTAACGGTCTACGAGTGCGTTTTGGGCTTTGGGATTTCAACCATAGTAGGCGCGCTTATCGCTATTGGGCTTTGGTGGAGCGATTACTTAAGGCGCGTGCTTGACCCTTATCTTGTGGTTTTGAACAGCTTGCCCAAAATCGCCCTAGGCCCCGCTATAATCGTGATAATGGGCTTGGGCGCAAAGGCTATCGTCACTATGGCGATATTGATTTGCATTATTATCACTATAACATCCGTGTTAAATGGGATGATGTCGTGCGACCCCGACAAAATTTTGCTGATGAAGTCAATGGGCGCAAGCAAATTCCAGATATTGTATAAATTGCTGTTGCCGTATTCTATCCCTAATCTTATTTCGGTTTTGAAAATCAACATCGGGTTGTCTTGGATAGGGACGATAATGGGCGAATATTTGACAAGCCGCGCGGGGCTTGGATACCTGATTGTCTATGGCGGACAGGTGTTTAAAATGGATTTGGTAATGACAGCGGTGTTCTTGCTTTGCGTTATGGCGGCGGGCATGTATCTATTGGTAAGCCTTATAGAAAAAAAGGTTTATAAGTCCAGATAAATGAAAAAGTATTGCAAAAAAAATTGACAGATTGTCAGTTTAGCTGAAAATGTTTTTTTAAAAAAATGCCGAAGCCGCTTGCCTTGCGGCTTTTTGTTAAAACATTTTTTGGCATTTAAAAAAACGGATTTATATTTTTTTTATAATAAAACCAAAAAAATATTATATTCTATTTAAGCCCTCTTTAACAGCTTGTTCGGCGACCGCGCGGCTTACATGGTCGCATACCCTTTTGTCAAACACATCGGGAATAATATAATCAGGCCTTAGGTCTTTATCGTCAATTATTCCGGCCAAAGCGTATGCGGCGGCTATTTTCATTCCTTTGGATATTTTTCGCGCCCGCACCGACAAAGCGCCCTTAAACACCGCGGGAAAAGCCAACACATTATTGATTTGGTTGGCAAAGTCGCTTCTGCCCGTGCCAACGACCGCGGCGCCGGCTTCGATCGCCAAGTCGGGCATAATCTCGGGAACGGGATTGGCCATAGCGAAAACTATCGGATCGGCATTCATCGACCTTATCATATCTTGCGACACTATATTGGCCGCGCTAACGCCGATAAACACATCCGTACCCTTAATGGCGTCTTTTAATTCGCCTTGTATGTTGTCTTTGTTGGTGATCGCCGCAAGCTGTTGTTTGGAAAAATCCAAGCCGCTTTTGCCGCGGTATAAAATTCCTTTTCTGTCAATTAATATTATATCTTTCACCCCGACCTCTACCAGCAGCCTGGTTATAGCCGCCCCGGCCGCGCCCGGTCCGCTCAGCGCTATTTTTATGTCTTTCATTTCTTTTTTAACTACCTTTAAAGCGTTAACAAGCGCCGCAAGAACGACTATGGCCGTGCCGTGCTGGTCGTCATGAAAAACGGGGATATCCAATTCTTCTATTAGGCGTCTTTCTATCTCAAAACATTTGGGCGCGGCGATATCTTCCAAATTAATGCCGCCGAAACTGCCCGCGATGTTTTTTACGGTTTTGATTATTTCTTCAGTGTCTTGCGAATCTATTACGATCGGGATCGCGTCCACGCCGCCAAATTCCTTAAACAGCGCGCATTTGCCTTCCATAACGGGCATGCCCGCGACAGCGCCTATATTGCCCAGCCCCAAAACAGCCGAGCCGTCCGTAATGACGGCTACAAGGTTGTGCCGCCTTGTGTAAACATAGGACAAATCGGGATCTTTGGTTATTTCCATGCACGGCGCGGCGACGCCCGGGGTGTAAGCGATAGACAAATCGTCTTTGTTATTGATTTTGGCTTTGGATATGACTTCAATTTTGCCGCCCCAGCGTTTGTGCGCCTCTAGCGCCTTTTTTGAGTAATCCATCTTATTTTGGTTCTCCCTTTGATAATTTGTAAAGAATATTAAGCGTTCTAAACACCATCGCGTCCGAAAACTTGCGCAAGTTAAGCCCCATCATTTTTTCTATCTTGTCCAACCTATATATAAGCGTGTTTCTGTGCATATACATCACGCGCGCCGTTTCGCTTATGTTAAGGCTGTTGTTTAAAAACTGCTCGGCGGTGTCCATAAGCTCGCGGTTTTTCAAAACGGCAAGCGCCGTCTTGTCCAAAGACATTTCAAGATATTTTTTTACTTTATCTTTGGGAATCTCTTCAAATAGTTTTATAAGCAAATAATCTTTGTAGGAAAACACTTTGGCCCTTTCGTCAATCAGCCTGCCTAGCCGCAAAGAAGACATACTATGCGAATACATTATGGGCAAGTCATTATAATCCTTGGCGATGCCGCCCACTCCGATATGCACGGTTTTGGACAGCTCTTGTTCTATGTTGTCGCATACCATATGGGCAAACTCGCCCGCCGATTGATAATCGTCTTCTTCGTCGCAAGTTTTTAAAACCGCGATATTGCCGCCCTGCATGGGCACTATGACATCGGGCTCTTGAAGAATTTCTTGAAGGTATTCCAAAATAAGCTTTATGTCTTTGGAAGCCGACAAAATATTAATTACATAAAACGCCCTGTCTTTTAGGTTGTATGCTTCTTTAAAGGACTGGATTTGATAAGATTCTAGCTTGTTGGACAAGAGCTCTTTAAAAAAGTCTTGTTTGTTAAGTTCTTTTTTGCCGTTTTGGACGCGTGATTCCAAAAGTTTGGACACCATATAAGCGTAGTTTTTGGAAACCTTGTTGGCGCCCGTGATTACGCCTATGTATTCTTTGTTATTAAGCGCTATTAAAAAATACGTAATATTGGATGCCTTATCAAGCGCGATTCCTTCGGAATTTTTTAGGCGCTCCAAGCTCATGTCAAATTGGTAAAGGTCTTTTTGGTTGTGCGTGCTTAATAACCTCTCGCCCGCGGGCGTGAAAATATCAATCTCAAGCCCGGTCGTTTGTTGTATGGATAAAATAACTTCTAAAATTTCCTTTAACATAAGACCTAAAAACTTCTCAAATGTTTTATTTCAAATGAGGGTTTTTTTCTATGTCGGAAATCTTATCAATTCGTCTTTGGTGCCTGCCGCCTTCGTATTCCGACGAGAAAAAAGCCTCTAATATCTCTCTTGCTACGCCGGCGCCTATTACCCTCTCGCCCAAACATAGTATATTGGCGTTGTTGTGGTTTCTGGCCGCCTTGGCGCTGTAAACATCCGTGCAAACCGCCGCCCTTATGCCCCGCACTTTATTGGCGGCAATGGATACGCCTATGCCCGTGCCGCACAAGAGTATACCTTTCTTGCACTCGCCTGAGGCCACCGCTTTGGCGACTTTTAGGGCGTAATCGGGATAATCAATGCCTTCTACCTCTTCAAAAGCGCCAAAGTCCTTAAAAGGAAGGTTTTTCTCTTGCAAAAATTCTATAACCGTTTTTTTGAGGTTTAAAGCTGCATGGTCGTTTCCTATGGCTATCAATTTTTGGTCTCCTTTTCCTTTAGTGTTTATATTATAATGCAAAATATCTTTCAAAGAGCTAGTTATTTTTTGATAAAAACTTAATTATCTTTTTTACGGCTTTTTCAATGTCCAAAGCCGTATTTATGTAATCTTGCATGTCGCCGCCGTATGGATCGGCTATGTCAAAACCTAAAACATCTTTCATTGAATAAATCTTTTTCGCATAAGGCTGCAAATACGCCTTTTGGTCTTGGGTCATCGTAAAGACAATATCGGCATTTTTTAACATTGACGGTGTTAAGTTTTTGGACTGCTTGGACCTTGGCGGCGCATAGCCTAAGTTTTTTAGGGCTTGTTTCGCGTTTGGATTGATAGGCTCTTTTTGGGCATAAAGTCCGGCCGAGGCCGCCTTGTAGCCGATAAGATTGCTTTTTTTGGACAATTGCTTAAAGATAACTTCTGCCATGGGCGAACGGCAGGTATTGCCCGCGCAAACAAACAAGATTTTTTTGGATGTGTCAGCTTTGGCCATAAAAAATCCTTTTAGATTATATTTTTCCCCGCCGCCTTTTTCATCCTTGAATTGACGCTTACGCCCAGCCCTTCCTCGCGGCAAGCATACGCGATAATGACATCGTATTCTTTTTCCAATTCCCTAAACGCCCTGAATAAGTTGCGCGCCGCGTCCCTCTCGTCTTTGCCCAAGCTATAAAATTTTTGGTATTCTTTGGGCGCGGGCAGCGCTTTGTCTATCGCCAAGATCACCGTTTTTAAATGCTTATGCTGGTTATACAG
>JAAZDJ010000131.1 GCA_012512255.1 Clostridiales bacterium
GCCTCAGGCGCGTAATCAATATTTATTCTTGGCGTAACCGCTATTTGAGACTCGTCAATGTCCTTATATTCGGTAATTATAATGTTGTTATCAATAATCAAATTCGTCCCGTTATTAGCTTTAGTTATCCCTAGCGCCTGACACACCTTGCCCGGTCCCGATGTCAGTGCAAACGGCTTTGTCTTAGTAAGGTCAATTTTTCTTAATCTTGCCATCGTGTCTATGTTTTTTAAAGGCTCTACGGCTCTTATCAATACGCCGGCGGGCGTTCCTTTAGGTTCTGTAATGACATTCATGCAAAAATACATGCCGTATATTTGATATATATACAACTTGCCGCCGTCTTCCAACATTATTTTATTTCGCTCGGTTATTCCTCTAAATGAATGAGCGGCGGCGTCAACAGTCCCTATGTACGCTTCGGTTTCCACAATCATAGCTTCTAAAACAATGCCGTTAAGGTTTCTCACAATGCGTTTTCCTAATAACCGCTGGCTAACCGTTAGCGTATCGTTATTATAAAAATCTTGACTGAGTCTTTTGTATTGATTATTCATAAAAAATTTAGTTTAGGTGTTTTCTAAAAATTAATCTCAAAATTCCTCTCAAAAATCTAGGCGGTTTGATGCATATAATCTTCATAGAATCCTCCAAAATTAATTCATCGTCAAGCTATCTAAAAAAGAGCTTTTATTCTATCTATATATGCACCAAAGCCATAATCTGCCACAATAAGATAATTTACGCGCCCCTTAATCTCTTAATCGCGGCTTTTTTGTCGCCTGCGCTAAATACCGTATTGCCCGCTACGATAATATTTGCGCCGGCGTCTATCACGCTATGGACATTGTCAAAATTAATTCCCCCGTCAACTTCCAGATCAATGTCTTTGCCTAAGGATATTATCATTGATTTTATTTCCTTTATCTTTTCAATTGAACCTAAAATAAATTTTTGCCCGCCAAAGCCAGGATGAACGCTCATGACAAGGACCAAATCGCAATAAGGCAAAACATCTTTTATAGCGCTAACGGGCGTTTCGGGATTTAATACTATGCCGGCTGATACTCCAAATGATTTTATTTGCTGGATTGCCTCATCGGCGTTATTAGCGGCTTCTATATGTATTGTAATTATGTCCGCTCCGGCCTTGGCAAAGCGCTCTATATATTTTTGAGGTTCTACAATCATAAGATGAACATCAAGCTTAAGACTTGTTATTTTTCTTATGTCCTCTATCATTTTTATCCCAAATGTAATATTTGGAACAAAAACTCCATCCATTACATCGCAATGCAGCAAGTCCGCGCCCGCCCTTTCCAGTTCTTTGATATCTCTTGCCATATTGGCAAAATCGGCTGAAAGAAGGGACGGGGCTACCTTGATTAATTCTTTTGTTATTTGCTTCAATTTTTTCTCCTTTTTTAAGCATAGCTTTGCGCTTTTTTTAGGTCGTTGTATATATCTATATATCTTAAATAACGCTCTTTGGAAATCTTGTCCTCATTTACCGCCTGTTTTACAGAACATTGCGGTTCGTTAATATGCGCGCAGCTTGAAAACTTGCAGTCATTTTTATAAAGATTAAATTCGTCATAATAATCTTTTAGATTATTATACTCCAAATTATCCAAATCCAACAAATTAAAGCCGGGCGTGTCCGCCACATAATAGTCATCAACGCTGATTATCTCAGTGTGCCTTGTGGTATTTTTTCCTCTTGAAATCTTTTGGCTCAAATCTCCCACAACGGAATAATCGCATCCCAATATAGCGTTAATCAAGCTTGATTTGCCCACGGCCGATTGCCCCGCGAAACAATTAATGCCGCCCTTTAGAATTTGAATTAATTTATCAATATTATAACCTGTCTTTGCGGACACTTGGATAAACCGTATATTGGATTGTTTGTATTGGTTTTGTATCTTTTTAGCCAAATCGTCGTTATCCAAATCAACCTTATTAAAACATAATACAGGCTCTATTTGATTGATTTTGGCGGCAACTATTAATTTATCAACCAAAAGCAAATCAACATAAGGCACGCAAGAAATAACTATAATCATCTTATCTATATTGGCAATAGGCGGGCGAATAAGTTTATTTTTTCGCGGCAAAACATTTTCTATTACGCAATTTTCATCGTCAATCTCTACGATATCGCCCGCAAGCAACTGCTCTTTTTTTAATTTTTTGCGCGCAAAACACTCTATAAGCGTTCCGTCAACAAACACGGTAAACCTACCCGCTATGCATTTTGTTACCGTTCCTTGTTTTATCATAGCCTTATGTTCCGTTTATCTCTTTTAAGACAGTATTTCTTAATTGTCCGCACGCTCCTTCTATATCGCTCCCCATTGAGCGCCTTATGGTTACGGAAACATTGTGTTTTTTTAGCTTGTTCGCAAAATCTTTGGCTTGCTCGTAAGAACATGGCTTTAAGTCTTTTTCTTTTACATAATTTAACATAATAAGATTGATATGGCAAGAATAGCCTTTGGTAATTTTGACCAATTCTCCTAAAGATTTGTTGTCCATATTCTTATCGGGTATCATAGCGTATTCATATATAATTCTTCTGCCGGTTTTTTCAAAATAATATTTTGCGGCGTTTACTATATCGCTAACAGTATATTTATTCGCTATAGGCATAAGCGTCTTACGGACTTGGTCTATTGCCGAATGAAGCGATATCGTTAATGTTATTTTAAAACCGTCATCGGCAAGTCTAACAATATTTTCGCATATTCCGCAAGTGGATAGCGAAATATTCCTTTGGCTGACGTTAATGCCTTCAGGACAGCTAACTAGATTTAAAAACTTAGTCACATTTTGATAATTATCCAAAGGCTCTCCGCTGCCCATAAGAACGATATTGGTAATTTTTCTATCCGTTATTGTCCCGCCAAGATATTTATTAACCGCGATTACTTGACCCAGAATTTCGCCCGCGCTTAAATTCCTAACAAGCCCGCCTATCCCTGACGCGCAAAAGGCGCAACCCATACGGCATCCTACTTGCGCGCTCGCGCAAATAGTAAAACCATATTTATATTCCATTACGACGCCTTCTATTATGTTGCCGTCATTTAATTGATATAAAAACTTTTGGGCGCTATCTTTTTTTGAACGCAGTATTTTAATAATTTTTAAAGAAGACGCGGTATAATTTTGCGACAAGAATTCCCTAAGCCCTTGCGGTATATCGGTCATATCGGCAAAATCTACGCCGTTATGAAGCCATTTAAAAATCTGCTTCGCTCTAAATTTGGGCTGGTCGCTCAATAATTTATTTAATTCGTCAAAATTATAATCAATTAGCAATGGTTTCATTTGCGCCGGACCTTTGCGATAAAAAAGCCGTTGGTATCTGAAATATGCGGCATTAATTGAACATAATCGCCAATCTTTAAAGAATTTATTGCGATATTTACAGGAACCGATTCAAAATCGAGATTGTTTTTTAAAAATTTATCCACTATATCTTGATTTTCTTTCTTTAAAATTGTGCATGTGGAATAAACCAAATGCCCGCCTTGTTTTACATATTTTGAAGAAGTTGAAATAATTTCGTATTGCAATTTAGTAAGCTTATTAATATCATTTGGCGTTTTATGCGCAAGTATATCGGATTTAGAATTTAAAACTCCCAGCCCGCTGCAAGGAACATCGCATAACACAATGTCAAACTGTTTTTCCCATTCGGGGTTAAATTTTGCGGCGTCGTTTAAGATTACTTCTATATCTTGCTCGCCCATTCGCGATTTGTATGAGTTAATAAGCTCTAATCTATGGGGATGTATATCGCAAGAAATTAAAGATATTTTCGCCAATTGACTCAAAAACACGCTTTTGCCAC
>JAAZDJ010000132.1 GCA_012512255.1 Clostridiales bacterium
GGACACTCTGCCTTGGGGCGCTTGTATAAGCGCTATGCCCGTAATCTCGCCGCTTGTCTGGACAATAGTCGTCACGGCCGCGATTTCGCCATTGAGCACCAAAGAAAATTGAACGCATTCGTTTTTTCGCTTAGTGTCCAAGCTTAACCGCCAGCTAACATAATAAAGCCCGCCTTGCAAGCTAAATACCCCGGTCTTGTTGTTATAGGTTATGCTAGGCGAGGAATCCACAGATAAAGTTTTAAATACAAAAACTTTGCCCGGTCCCAAAACGGTGTCGCCGGAACCCGAAGTAAGCGCGAAAACGCCTTCGCTTGAACCGCTTGGTCCGGTAGGACCGGTTGGGCCTGTCGGACCTGTCGCCCCCATTATGCCCATAGGACCTATTGCGCCTGTCGGACCGGTCGGACCTGTCGGGCCGGTCGGGCCTGTGGCGCCCATTATGCCCATAGGGCCTATTGGACCGGGCGGGCCTGTGGGACCCGTAGGGCCTTGAAAACCTTGCGGGCCTTGGGGGCCTTGGCGGCCCGGAACGCCCCTTAACCCTCTTGGGCCTTGAGGTCCTTCGCAAAAACAAACTTCTTTTTTTATAATGCAATCCCTATCGTCATTTTTATGCATAAAAAATCGCCTAAAAAATATTTTAAAGCGCGAAAATTTGCGCTCAATTTCAATATATGAAAATGTTATTGATTTTGATAATTTTAATAAAGTGCGCCCAAAAAATACATAAAGTTTTATAAAAATTGATTATATTATGATATAATTTAACCCTAAATAAGCCCGCGCCCTTATATTAAAAATCAGGCGGAAAATTAAAAAATGATAATCCAAAAAGCTGCGAAAAAAGACTTAAAAGGTTTGTTGGAATTATACTGCCATCTTAATATGGACAGCGTTCCCCCAATTGACGCCAAAATAAAAAAACTATGGAAACTAATCCTAAAAAGCCGCTATCAGCATATCATTATCGGGCGTTATGGCAAAAAAATCGTATCCTCGAGCGTCCTTGCGATTGTGGACAATCTTACCCGCGACCAACGCCCCTATGCCCTTATTGAAAATGTGGTTACCCACAAGGATTACAGGAAACGCGGCTTTGCCACCGCCATATTAAACTACGCCAAAGATTTGGCCAAGTCAAAGAATTGTTACAAAATAATGCTCCTTACCGGCTCTAAAGACAAGGCGACCTTGCGGTTTTACGAAAAAGCGGGCTATAACAGCCAAGACAAGACGGCTTTTGTCCAATGGCTTTAAAATGGCCGTTATTAAATACAGGGTTAAAAAATTTTTTCGGGTTTAAATATATATTTTAAAAAATATTAAATTTTTATGTTAATTCGGTTTTAATTGATTCTATGATATTGCTAGATAAAATTCTGCGCGCGGCAAACAGCGTTGATATAGCCAATATAACCGCTATCGCCAAGGCCGCGATTATTATTTCCTTAACGGGCAAGATAAAAGCCATAGGTATCCCAAAGCTGTCTTTTAGCAAAAGCGATATCAAAACGGACAAAGCCAAGCCTATCGCAATTGAGACCAAGCTATAAAACGCGCATTCGTAAAATATTATTTTGTAAAAACTGCGCCTTGTCATGCCGACTGACCGCAAAATCGCGAACTCGCGGTTTCTTATAAGCATATTAGAAATAACCGTATTAAACACATTAAGCGCCAATATGGTCGCGACCACTAAGATAAAAATTCTGGAAAAAATCGTCACCGTCGTAACCAAATTTTTTTGGAACTCATAATAGACCGCGACATCGTCAAAATATGCGTCCCAATTATTTTTTTCGGCTAATGTCTTAATTTTGTCAAAAACTTGCTTATGGTTTTTGGCTTTAAAAAACATCCTAACAGTTTGGGGTCTGTCTTGTGAAAACTCCTCAAGCATTGAGATAGGGATTATCATATGCGCGCCGACCGCTTCTTTAAGAATGGATAATTCCATCGGCAAATTATAATACCTAGAATAAACATCGGCGACTACGGATATGTTTTGACCGTAATTTAAATAATTATTCTCATCAAAATTTGGCTCGTCGCTTTCAAAATAATCTTGCCAATATTCTTCCCAATCGGCTTGACTCATATAGCGCAAATTAAGCTCAATTGACTCTTGCTCAAAAATTTGAATCATTTCTATTTTGTCTTTGTCCTTATGATATATTTCTAAAGCAGCCAAAGTAATTACTCTTAAATTGTTTTTATCGGTATATAAAGATAAATCTTTGTCAAGTTGAGCCGCCAAAACACTAAATCTAACGTCGTCCATAAATATATAATTAAACATTTCTATGCCGGTGTTTTTTTCTTGATAATAATTGTCAGCTTTTTCCGATATTTTTTCATAATCTATTGGCAAAAATCCCGCTTCCATACTCGCGAACCAACCCGCCTCGTCTATGCCGTTTAGCTTGGATATCGGCAAATAAACGGTATCAATAGTTTGGAAAAAATCCTCATAAGAAGCGTTGCAAACAATGTCGTAATCTAAAAATTGGGCGCTTTCATTTATCCAAATATCCGCGTATACGCAAAGCGTATTCGCCGAAACAAAAAGAACCATACTTAAAACCAAACAAAAAATAATGGAGCGGTATTTTTTTCTAAATCTCGATAAATTTTTTATTACCAAGTCTCTTTCTATGCTTTTTATATGCCGATATTTTTTGGGCTTTGTTTTTGATTTCAAAGAAATATCATCGCTTTGTCTAATAGCGCTTATTACTGTCTTTTTGGCGCTTTTAAGCGCAGGGCCGATTGACGATATAACCGCCAAAATTACGCTAAATGCCGCGATAATCAATAAAGAAAAAATATTAACATCCAACCTAAAAATCAAATCCACATATGACGCGCTCGCTATGATTTTGGCGATACTGTTAAAAGATAAAAACACAACGCCTATTCCGCAGGCAATCCCCAAAGGGATAATAATTATAGACAAAAACAAGGCCTCGTATAAAACGGTTTTTATAATCTGCCCTTTGGTCGCGCCTAGCGAAAACAGCAGACCGTAATATCTTATTTTTTCGCTAA
>JAAZDJ010000133.1 GCA_012512255.1 Clostridiales bacterium
TACATATATTCCTTCTTCATAATCAACATAGGAATATATATAAGTGGTTTTTTTGTCTTTAACAGAAAGGTGATCTTGACCGTTAGGTATTAGATTGTTACCAAAGTTAAACCATGTAGGGTCTTTTTTAAAATCACGCGCGTAAGTATCTGGAATACGACCCGAAGGATTAACATCGCCATTAAGAATTCGCCCTAAAGACATAATACCCGTATCGCCAGGCGCTCCAATCCAAATTACAGCGCCTATGTTTTCGTGATATGCATAATGCTCCGGGTCATCCAAAAAACCTAACTCAATAGGCGAACTGCTATTAATAATCACTATAACTTTTTCAAATTCGTCGCAAACAGCTTTAATTAAGTCGGTTTCATTTTGGTCAAGTTGTAGATAGTGATCGTTTGCGTCTCTTGCGCCTTCAACCAAATTGCCGTTCTTATCGACCATTTTACGAGGCAAATCCCAGCCCTCGCCGCCTATACGCGACAAAACAATCAACGCTGCATCGTCATAATCCCTATAACTATTTTTAACAGATTGAGTATAACTTGATTGCGGTGTCTCGCCCACTTTTAAAGAAATACTGCCGTCATTTTCCATATCGGGATTGCTCGACCTGCCGCTACCAGAGTCGCTGCTTTCATAAAAGCTTTTTAAGGTGGGATTATAGCTAAAGCCTGCTGCGGTCAAGCTTTCAAATATCGTTTTGGTAAATTCTCCGCTTCCAGCGCCTGAGCCAGAGCCGCCATAAACTAGATTAACAGAGTTTTTGCCAAATACGCTTATTTTTGCTCCCTTTGGCTAGGGTAATGTATTAGAATCATTTTTTAATAACACAAAACCTTCTTCAGTAATTCGCTCATTGACTCTTTCTCCGTTAAGTCTAGCTTCTTCTTTAGTATCAAAATCAGCTATAAATATTTGTTGTGTGCCATCTTTGGTTATCATCCTTTCGCGTCCCCATAGAGTGCAAAATAATTCATAAAATATAGTTGATGCCAAAGACGTTACAACAATGAGTAAGACTAAAATAGAAGTCGTTACAAAAAACCAAACTTTTGAGCCAGTTTTACTAAAAATAACCTTAAAAAAACTCATTCTTTCCCTCCGTGTTAAAGCTAATTAAATAAACCATATCTTTTTGCTTTTAACATCAAGATAAGCTTTAGAACTAATAATTTCCTTCTACAGGGTCCCATGTCAAGTTAGCGTAAGTCGTTAATTTGATGCAGTCTACCATAGGTGCTGTTGACCACATCGTGCCGCCCATTCCTAAAGAGTTATCGGTAATTAGCTCAATAGTATTTTTGCCTTCTACAAGATCAATATTAGCTATAACAAAATCTTCAAAAGGCATTATAATGCCCTCGTTTTGACCAGGAACTCCATTAAAGTAAATTTCTTCATATTGTATAGGAACGCCATTAACTTTGACCGTATAAACAGGCTCTTCATCGGGAGAACCGCCAGGCGATAAAGTTGATTGTATAAAGAAATCTTTAATCTCGCCCGACAATCTAAGCACCAATTCAACATCAGGAATTGCCCGATCCGAATCTATTTCAAAGGTTAATGTAATTCCGTATCCATACAAATATGTAACAAAATATCCATTGCTTGCTCCTGCAGAGCCATCAATATCTTGAAGAATAGCGTCGGTACCTGTAGCATTTCCTGAGAATCCCCAACCAAAGAAATCAGAAAAATCAAGCATTTCTGCCTCAAATATATATTGCTTAGACCATTGAGCGTAAACTGTGGTATCTGATGAAATACCTTTTTCAAAATCAAAACCAACTATCCCATTTGGAGAGTCACTCCAACCTGCAAAGACATAACCTATACGAGAAGGCGATGCCGGCACAGTTATAGGCGAGTTTTTGTCATATACTTTTGTAATTGGTTCTGGAGCGCCGCTATAGTTATAATTTATTGTTAATAAATATGTTTCTATCCATTTTGCGTATAAATATGTATTATTTGTCACAGGCGTGTTTAAAGTAAATTCATTAACAAAATTGCTATCAGTAAACCAACCGACAAAGCGATGACCTTCGCGCGAAACATCAGGTTGATTAATTACGGCGCCTTCGACAACATTTTGAATTATATTTTCAGGAGCGCCGGAGTAATTTAAGTCAAATTCAACCTGATATACCGCCGCGCCTTCGTTATTTACCCATTTTGCGTAAACTTGGATAGATGCGGTAACCGCGCCAAACTCATAAGGATTATTGAAATCGGGGTCAGTAAACCATCCCGCAAAACTATAACCTTCTCGAGTGGGATTATCAGGTCTTGTAGGAGTTTCTCCTGAATTTACTTCCTGAATCATTGCGGCAGGAGCGCCTTCATAATTTAGATGAAATATTACGCTAAAGCTTTGAGTCCATTTTGCATAAAGAGTGAAATTTGTAGTAACCGCATCGCCAAAATTATATGGCGTAATTCCTTCAGGCTCCAAAAACCAACCGCCAAATACATATCCGCTGCGCACAGGGGTGGTCTTTAAAGGCTCAACTGTGCTGCCGCTTTCTATTTGAACACTTACATTGTCGCCATCGCCGCCATTCAGATCAAAAATAACCGTATAGTATTGCAATTTCACTGACCATTTAGCGTATAGCACAAAAGTTTTGGCAGTTATCGGAGCGCTAAAATCAAATTCATCGCCTTCGCATTCTTCATTATCATACCAACCTTCAAAAGTATATCCTTCTCGGCTAGGGTCAATTGAAGGTCGCGGCACCGTTTTACCTTTTTCTACTCTAATAATATCAGGTTCATTCTCTACATTATCATCGCCCGCGTTTGTGTCAAATATAACAGTGCACATTTCTTTTTCGGGCGTATCGGTAGTATCGCAACCCGTGAGTATAATTGAACAACCTATAATAATCGCTAAGAAAATCATCCAAAGATTGCGTAGCTTATTCAAAGTTCTATCCTCCATTAAAAATTTTTTTAAAAAATATTAAATCATTTGTAAATAAATGTTGCTTTCAAAATTAAGATTCCCCATATATATAACTAACA
>JAAZDJ010000134.1 GCA_012512255.1 Clostridiales bacterium
ACCAAAGGCCCCGAAATCAGAATTAAGACATTTGAAAATTCCAAAGTCTTTTTGGAAAAAGGCCAAAAATTTGTCTTAACTACCGAGGACATACAAGGCGACAACCAAAGGGTAAGCATTACATACAAAAAACTCCCCCTTTGCATACAGCCCGGCGCGATGATTTTGCTAAACGACGGGCTTATTGAGTTGGAAGTTCAATCACTAGAAAATAATAATATCGTCTGTTCGGTAATAGAAGGCGGGGTTTTGACCAATAACAAAAGCCTTAATATCCCCAATTGCCGTATTAATATGCCTTATTTGTCCAAGCAAGACGAGGAGGATTTGATTTTTGGAGTAAAAAATGATGTGGATTATATCGCCATGTCGTTCGTGCGCTCGGCGGACGACGTGAAAGAAGTCCGCAACCTATTAAACCGCAACGGCGGAGAAGAAATAGAAATTATCGCCAAGATAGAAAACCGCGAGGGCGTGAATAATATAGACGAAATCCTGCGCTATTCGGACGGGATTATGATAGCACGAGGCGATATGGGCGTGGAAATCCCGTTTGAGCAGCTTCCCTCTATCCAAAAAGATATTATCAAAAAATGCTACCGCGCGGCCAAAAAAGTTATCACGGCGACCCAGATGCTAGAATCCATGATCCACGCGCCCAAGCCCACCCGCGCCGAAATCTCGGATATAGCCAACGCGGTCTTTGACGGCACAAGCGCCATAATGCTAAGCGGCGAAACGGCTATCGGCGGTTATCCGCTTCAAACGGTCAAGACTATGGCGTCTATAGCAAGCTACGCCGAGAGCACGATTGACTTTAAAAAGCATTTTAACGCTTTGGAAATAGCTATAAAAAATATCGCCGACGCGGTGTCGCACGCCACATGCGCCGCGGCTATGGACTTAAACGCGGCCGCGATCTTGGTAGTTACCCAAAGCGGCTCAACGGCTAGGATGATAAGCAGCTTCAGGCCGGCCCCGCCCATAATAGCCGTCACCACCAACAAAAAAGTTTACCATAAGCTGTCGCTAAGCTGGGGCGTTATACCTGTTTTGGGCGCTATGCAACAAAATACCGACTTGTTGTTCGCGCACGCCATAGACTGCGCCAAAAAGACCGGCATAGTCAAAAAAGGCGATATCGTGGTAATAACCGCGGGCGTGCCCGTGGGCGTTTCGGGAAACACCAATATTTTGAAAATTGAGCATGTAAAGTAAAAAGGCGGCTTTTTTCGCCGCTTTTTTTTAAACCAAATTTTTGAATATCTTTACGCCGGATTGCTCCATATTTTTTAGCGCGAATACTTGCATCAGCTCGGCGCTGTGCATCGGCGAGTCAAAAGTGTCCACATAATCGGTAAAGACCAGCACATTAGCTGTTTTTTTGATTTCGTTAAAGTATGCCCTTAGGGACAGGGCAAACTGCAAAACGCAAATATCCGTGCAATTGCCCATTATAAGGAAGTTGTCGTAAAGGTTGACATCGGCGTATTTCAAAAAATTAAAGATGCCGTTGGTGCTGTCTTTTTCTATGACTATGCCCTTTACTCTGGACAAAACGCCCGCTATTTGTTTTTCTTCGGGGGTATGGCAATGCTTAGGGTAGCTCGCAAACTCCAAAGAATCGGGCGTATGCGCGTCGTTTAGGAAAAATTTGACCGCCTCGGGCAAATAGTCCAAAGCGCTCGCCACCCTGTCCACCAGGTTTTTCAGTCTTGGGCTGTATAGCGCGCCCTTTTCGCAAAAGCCCGCGACCATATCCATAATAATTACCGCGCATCTGGGGTTGTTATATGTTCGGGCTAGCAGGCTAGGTTTGTTTTGATATTCAATGCTCAAACAATCAAATTCTTTAATTTGTTTTTGGGTCATGGCAAACACCTCTAAATAATTAATTTATCGCGATATTAATTTTTTGTCTGCAACTGGTAATAAGCGCCTTTTTTGGCCATAAGTTCTTCATGGGTGCCAGCTTCCAAGATTCCTTTATTGCCTATATATAATATGCAGTCGGCTTTGCGAATAGTAGACAGCCTATGGGCTATTATAAAGCTGGTGCGGTTTTTTAGTATCTTTTCCAAAACCTGTTGAATTTTAATTTCGGTTTGGGTATCCACCGAGCTTGTCGCCTCGTCCAAAACCAGTATCTTAGGGTCGCAAAGAATGGTGCGGGCAAAGGACAGCAATTGTATCTCGCCTCCCGAAAGTCCCGCGCCTTTTTCGCCCAATACATGATTATAACCGTCGGGGTATTGCATTATATACTCATGAAGCGAAGCCGCTTTGGCGGCCTTGATGCACTCTTCGTCTGTGGCGTCAGGTCGGGCGTATCTTATATTGTCCATAATCGTGCCGCTGAACACAAACGAATCTTGCATCATCACGCTTACTTGGCTTCTTAAAGAATAAAGTTTGACATTGTTAATGTCATGGCCGTCTATTAAAATCCTGCCGCTTGTCGGCTCGTAAAACCTGCTCAATAGATTGACAATGGTGGTCTTGCCCGCGCCCGTAGGCCCGACCAACGCCACCGTTTTGCCCGGCGGCACTTCCAAGTTAAAGTTTTCCAAAATATTGTTGCCTTTTTCATAGGCAAAAGAAACATTCTCAAACTTGACATGCCCTTGCACGGGCGGCAGGTCGTAAGCGCCTTCGCGGTCCGTAATGGACGGCGGGGTGTCCATAGTCTCAAAAATTCTTTCCAGATTAGAGCTCGCTACCGAAAGCTGCTGAACATAATTGGAAATATTATTAAGCGGCTGGAAAAACAAGCCCATAAATCCCACAAAGCTTACCAACAATCCGGCTGAGATGGTCTGGGCCCCAAAATTTACGGCAATCAAATACGCCGCGACATAAATACCCATTTGACCAATATTCCAAAAGGCGTCCATAACAGGAAAGAACAGTTCGTTGAGCCTAATCACGCGCGCCCAGCTTTTGTTGCATATCGCGTTTAGTTCGTCGTAAATTTGGCAATTGGCGTCAATACGGTTAAACGCCTTTGTTACGGCTATGCCGTTGATGTTTTCGGCTATGTAAGCGGTGCGGTTGCTTGATTTGTTTCGCATATGCCGCCATCTTAGATGAATCTTTGAGCGCAAAAATACCAATGAAAAACCAAGCGGGACCATAGACGCGGTCACTATAAGCGCGAATCTATAATCCAAGACATACAAAAAGCCCAATATCAAAATAGTCTTAATGCTATCCGTCACAAAGCCTATGACCGCGCCCGACAAAATATTGGCAAGTTCGTCAATATAGTTAGTGACCCTGACCAAAATTTTGCCCGCCGGTCTTGAGTCGAAATAATCAAAAGATAGTTTTTGAAGATGTCTAAAGAGTTCGCCGCGCAAATCCCTTACGATTTTATAAGAATTTTTGGTCAATGCGCGGGTTTTGACCAAGTTAAACAATATATCGCTTACCGCTACCAGCGCCCAAGCTATTAAAATAACTATGGCAAGCGTTACATAATGTGGAACTCTGCCTTTGACATCCAAAATCTTGTCTATGATAATGCGGTTAAAATACGACGGCAAAAGCGCGATCGCGCCCAAAATTATCATAAAGACAGTTACGGTTATAAAAGTCTTTTTATAGGGCTTGATATACGACAAAACGCGCAAAATCATTTTGCCGTTAAACTTAGCTTCAAGCGCTTCGTCTTCAAAATATCTGTTCCGTGCCATCTTTACGCAATCTCCTGCAAGGTCGCCTGCTGTTTTTTATATATCTCGGCGTACCTGCCGTTTAGGCGCATCAACTCCTCATGCGTGCCGCGCTCCACAATTTTGCCGTCTTCTAAATAAATTATCTCGTCGCAAAACCGCACGGACGCCGCCCTGTGCGCCGCTATTACAAGCGTCTTGTGCGCGTATTCTTCGCTTAACGACCGCAAAATCAATCTCTCGGTCTGCAAATCAAGCGCGCTAGTGGCGTCGTCCAGCAATAAAATGGGCGCGTCTTTTAACAAGGCTCTCGCGATTGAGACCCTTTGTTTTTGTCCGCCCGACAATCCTACGCCCCTTTCGCCCACTATGGTATCGTATCCTTGCGGCATATCCATTATAAAATCATGAGCTTGGGCGGCTTTGGCGGCTTTTACAACCTCTTCGTGAGAGATATCAGGGTTGAAAAAAGCGATATTGGCGTCTATTGTGTTGGAAAACAAAAACACATCCTGCATCACATATCCAAATTGCAGCCTTACATCTTCCAGCTTGATTTTTTTAATGTCCGTTCCGTTAATCAACACCGCGCCTTTGGTGACATCATAAAACCTGGTCATAAGTTTCAAAAGCGAGGATTTGCCCGAGCCCGTTTTGCCCATTATACCCAGCTTTTTGCCGTAAGGCAACTCTAGATTAATATCTGTCAAGATAGGTTTATTGTCTATGGTAAGGCTGGCGCTTTCAATTGCCAAATGCGGCTTATCTTTTATGCCGATCGCGTCTTCTGCGTCCGCAATCACATTGCTGGTGTTAAGAAAGGTAAACAGCCTGTCGGCGCAAACCAAAGATTGCTGGAGCTGGCTTATATGGTAAGACAAATTGGTGAGCGGGCCGGTTATCCCGCCTATATAATATACAAACGAGCCAAACTCGCCAATCGTCAATTTGCCGTCCAGACCCAAAAATATCGCTATAATTATGGAGCCAAGATAGGCGATTTGGGCAAAAGACGCAAACAACGCGTTAAACTTGCTCCATACTTGGGTATGTTTGAAATACGCGTTTTTGTAATTTTCGTTTCTTTGGTCAAACTTTTTGATTTCTTGTCCTTCGGCGGCATATGCCTTGACAATGCGTATGCCGTTGATATTTTCTTGCACGCACGAGTTTAATTCTATTGAACGGTTTCTGATTTCATTATAGATCTGGCGCATTTTTTTCATATTGACGCGGGAAGTAACTGCCATGGCGACGCCTGCGCAAAGCGGCAAAATAGCCAAAAACCAATTAATGCGCGTGATAAAAAACACCGCCAAAAACACATGCACAAAACTTTCCAAGCTAAGCGGGATATAGTGGATAAACATGTCTTTTATCATTACCACATCGGATTGGGCTATGCTCAAAAGCTCGCCGCTCGTGTAACGGTTAAGCGCCATTGAGTTTTGGGTAATAATTTTCCTAAACGCCGCGTTCCGCAAATCCCTCTCGCAATCAACCGACCTGGTATGCGCCAAATTCCAGCGGATGTAATGCGTGATATGCCGCGTAAACGCCAAAAGGAGCAAAAGAACTACAAGCGTTATCAAATTTTTTGTCAAATCTGCGCTATCGCCTACAATTTTGTTTAAAAGCGGCAAAAAAATACTAGATGATTCTTTTAGATTGGATTTGCCTAGCGCGGGCATTATTACTTTATCTAATATTAGCTGAATAACTTGTGGAATGACTTGCGCGATAAAAATAAAAAAACAGCCCAAGAAAAAACACAACACAAAAACAAACCAATGCTTTTTGAAATATCCCCACGCCTGCCAAAACGCGCTCATAGCCGATAACTCCCAAAATTTAGAAAAGATTATAGATATAATAACACAAAAAAAACAAATGTAAATGATTTGACGGTTAAGTTTCTACATTATTTTTATTTGTTTTTATATTGACTTTTTTTGGGCTGTATTTGGTTGTTTTGTCCGTTCGTTGACTTTATAATATTGCTAATATATAATGGTAATGCTATTTAAAAATAGGAAAAATTAGGAAAAATTTGGAACTTGCAAGGTTTTGTAGGACAAAAAAAACCAAAATTTTTTTATTATAGTCTACCCGCCATCCATTATTGGAAGCGGCGCTAAATTCGTCCAAAGGACAGCAAAAGACTTGAATAATCCCAAATAGATAATTAAATATCGCAAAGCATAATTACCCTTAAAACGCCCTTTGGGCATATAATTTATTATAAAAAATAATTATTGAGAAATAATATGGGAAAGATAAAAATGGATTTGGAAGCGGCGTTAAGAAACGACCCCGCCGCAAAAAGCAAGCTTGAAGTTATCTTGACTTATTCGGGATTTCATGCCGTTTTGGGATATAGGCTTGCGCATTTTGTTTATAAAAAATTAAAGCTAAGGCTTTTGGCAAGAATTATAAGCCAAATTGTGCGTTTTTTTACGGGCGTTGAGATTCATCCCGCCGCCGAGATTGACGGCGGATTGTTTATAGACCATGGCTCGGGCGTCGTCATAGGCGAAACCACGGTTATCGGCAAAAATTGCACGCTTTACCAGGGCGTAACCTTAGGCGGCACGGGCAAGGATACAGGCAAACGCCATCCCACTTTGGAAGACAATGTTATGGTAAGCGCGGGCGCAAAAGTCTTAGGGCCTATCACTATTGGCACTAGAAGCAAAATCGGCTCGGGCAGCGTAGTCTTAAAAGATGTGCCGTCCGATTGCACCGTGGTAGGCATTCCGGGCAGGGTTGTAAAAAGGCACGGCGTAAGGACCAACGACCTTGACCAGACCTTCCCGGACCCTTTGGTGAAAGAGTTCGCGCGCATTAATAGCGAAATAGAAAAGCTAAACAAGCGCATAGAAATGTTAGAAAAAGGTAAATAATATCCTCAAGCTTTATAACACTTTGACGCGAAAAAAAGAGATATTCACGCCTTTAAAAGAAGGCGAAGTCAGCATGTATTCATGCGGTCCGACCGTTTATAACTACGCGCATATAGGCAACATGCGCATGTATATCTTTATGGATATTTTAAGACGGGTTTTAAAACACAACGGCTATCGCCTAAAAGGCGTGATGAATATCACCGATGTAGGCCATCTTGAATCGGACAGCGACACGGGCGAGGACAAAATCCAAAGCGAAGCCAAAAGGCAAAACCGCTCGCCTAATGAGATAGCCGAATATTATACTAAAGTCTTTTTTAAGGACTTGGAAAAAC
>JAAZDJ010000135.1 GCA_012512255.1 Clostridiales bacterium
GGTGGAGGGCGTGCAAGGCCACAAAGAAGACTCAAAACCCCGATTGGTCAAAACGCCTTGGAGCGATGCCGAGATGCCATTTGAGGAGGCCGCCGAATTGGGCACACGCAAGGTAATAACCGAACACTCCACGATAGGCATTCTAATCACAAGCGACGGCACAATAGGCACCGAGATCCCCCGAAGCGCCTATGTCAAGTCCGAAGAAAAGGTGGTCGCTGAGCTCAAGGCGACAGGTAAGCCTTTTTTGATTATTCTTAACACCACCAATCCGCTCGCGAGCGAGACCATTAAGCTTAAGAACGCTTTGGCGGAGAAATACAACACAGCCGTTTTGGCGATAGATGTACTTAACCTAAAAATAGAAGAAATTAATCTTATATTGGAATCAATTTTGCTTGAGTTCCCGATAAGAAAGCTGGAGATAGAGATACCCAATTGGCTGCAGACTTTGTCGCCCGAAAACTCGGTCATAAAAGACATTATCAAATACACCCAAGAGCTTGCGGGCAAAATTACCAAAATGCGCGACTACGCCTTAGGCGAGCTTATCAGCCTTGACAACGACAACCTAGAAAAACCCATTGTCAGCAATGTCAGCCTTGGGGAAGGCAAGGTTATTTATAGCATCAAACCCAAAGACAATTTGTTCTTCTCGGTATTGAGCGAAGAATGCGGATGCGAAATAGACAGCGATTTCAAGTTAATGTCCTACATCAAGCAAGTCGCGGACTCGCGCAACATATATGAAAAGTTAAAAGCGGCGCTAAAAGATGTGGAAGAAAAAGGCTATGGCGTGGTAAGCCCGTCTTTAGAGGAAATGACTTTGGAAGAGCCCGAAATTGTGCGCCAAGGCAGCAGATTTGGAGTAAGACTAAAAGCTAGCGCCCCTTCCTTGCACATTATGAAAGTGGATCTAGAAACCGAAGTAAGCCCAATAGTGGGCACAGAGCAGCAAAGCGAGGACTTGGTCAGGTATCTTTTGTCCGAGTTTGAAAACGACCCTAAGGGGATATGGGATACCGAAATGTTTGGCAAATCTTTGCACAAGTTGGTCAAAGAAGGCCTTACCAACAAACTAAATATGATGCCACAAGAAGCCCAGAAAAAAATGCGGAAGACCCTATCCCGCATCGTCAACGAAGGACGCGGCGGCGTGATTTGTATCTTGCTGTAAAAGAAAATATAGCCCTGTCTGTATTGTAAATTAAATGCAGGGTCGAATAAAATATCGTCAATACGGACGGGGCAATTAAGGCGGGAGCAAGTAATCTAATTGTCTTAAAAGAATATAAAAAACTAATAAGAAATTATTAAGTAATAAATATCCATAAAGATAACAAAACCACAAATTAAAAAAGCGGGTTTTTAATAAACCCGCTTTTTTATTATATAAATCGCTATATATTTGCTTTTTGAGGTTTTTGCCTTTTCTTGAAGTCTTGAATCTCACCGGCTTTTTTTAACGCTAATTTGGTTATAACAGGGCCAATTAACTCATAAATAACCGTCGCGCATAGTATTACAGTCTGTATTTGGACTCCATATTCAGGAAGTTGCGTCAGAGCGACAGTGGCAAGACCTATTGCCACGCCCGCTTGCGGAACTAGCGTAAAGCCAAGATATTTTGTTACCACAGACGGAGCTTTGGAAATCTTCGCGCCCGCTAAAGCGCCCAGATACTTGCCCGCGACTCTTGTTATTATATATATAATTCCTACCAATCCCATGCTAGGCAGCACCCCAATATTGAGCGCCGC
This sequence comes from Clostridiales bacterium, assembly GCA_012512255.1. NCBI lineage: Bacteria > Bacillati > Bacillota > Clostridia > Eubacteriales > Clostridiales bacterium. Next base: position 1,761 of record JAAZDJ010000135.1, read on the forward strand.
GCCCGAGACGACGAAGAACATTATAAATATCGGCGGGGTCATTCTATCCACTAATTCAAAAACATTATCGCTCGCTTTGGACAAATTAACATAAAAAGAACTCATTGTCATACAAGCCAGCAACGACGAAAAGCCCGCGAACACCGATACGCCTACGCAAAGCAAAATCATACAAATTACGCATGAGAGTCTGTTGCCCCTGCCAGTAAACCATTTGGTCAACAGCGCCAAGAGCGCCCCCGCCAATGCGCCCAAAGCGACAGCCCCGAAAATTTCTTTTAAGGGCGTCAAAATAGTGGATGCCTCAAAGCCGCCGCCAGAGATGAGCGCTTTCGCTATCGCTATAGAAAGCCCAAATCCGATTATCGCGACAGCGTCGTCTATCGCCACAACCGACATCAAAGTATCGGTCAAAGGCCCTTTTGCCTTGTATTGCCGCACCACCATCAAAGTAGCGGCTGGCGCGGTAGCGGCGGCGATCGCCCCAAGCGCCAAAGAAAAAGCTATGTCATGTCCCGTCAAAATCAATACCAAATCCACCAACAGCATCGCGACAAAACCCTCAAAAAAGGCTATAATCACAGGCGAAGGCCCAATTTTTTTAAGGTAGGAGATTTTAAACTCCGCGCCGATAGAAAACGCTATAAAGCCCAAAGCTATTTCGGGGATTATGGCAAGCGATTCCAAAGTTGATTGAGAAAACAATTTCAAGCAATACGGTCCGGCGATAAGACCGACTATAAGATATCCCGTCACATTGGGCAGACGGATTAATTTCATTAATTTACTGCTCAAAAGTCCCAGCAACAAAATCAAAGCAAGGTCAATAAAAATATTCAAGTCCATTTAATTCTTGTAACCCTCAACCTCTTCTATATTAATGGTAAACATTATACCCGTATTGGGCTTGTTAAGATCGCCCGTAACTTTTTTGATTATTTTTTTTGTTATATCTAGTTGCTGGTTCTCAAGCACAAACATCATTATACTGCTTTTGTAATCAATATTGTCGGATATAATATGTCTCAAAGTTCCAAAAATAGGGACATCGTCTTCCATTTTATCCATATTGGCCAATGTCTTAGCCATCCCCTTGCCCTCAATTAATGTCCCGCCTTTTATGCCGGCGTGGGCAAGCCTTAACAAAATCTCGTCTTGAAGTTCTACATTTTTTAAAATAAAAACCAATAGCTTCATTTTTTTATCCTTTATAAGTAATCTGTTTTATTATATCTTAAACTATGCCCCAATAATTAATACTATTCCCTTTGATAATTATTGTCAAGATGATTAATATCGCAAGTATTTATAAGCATATATGCATAATACACAATAAGACAAAATATTATGGTTTTTACGTTTTATAAGTAAATTTACCTTTTTGATTTCAAAAATAAAATTTCGCAATCTTCTCCAACGCCCCTAATTGTCTTGAAAAACATTATCAAATATATTAAAATAAATGAAGTGATAAAATAGGAGGAAATTATGCGAGAGGCTGCAAAAATACGCAATATCGCCTTAATCGGACATAGCGGCGAGGGCAAAACAAGCGCGGCGGAAGCTATGCTATTTTGCGCAAAAGTTATAGACCGTATGGGCAAAATATCGGACGGCAACACGGTAATGGACTTTGACGCCGAGGAAATCGCGCGCGGCATATCCATAAGTTTGGCGATAGCCAATTTTGAATGGGACGGTTACAAAATCAATATTATAGATGTTCCGGGCTTTTTTGATTTTGAAGGGGAGATGATACAAGCGTTGCAGGTCGCCGACGGCGCCGTCATAGTGACAAGCGCGAGCGGTTCTGTGACGGTAGGAACGGAAAAAGCCATTGACTATTGTCTAAAAAACCGCATTCCCGCGATGATATTTATCAACCAAATGGATAAAGAAAACGCCGACTACGCGGGCACGGTAGAGGCTTTAAAAGCAAAATATCTAAACAAAATAGCCCCTATCCAGATTCCCATAATGGAAGGCAACAAGATGACAGGCTATGTCAGCCTGATTTCCCAAAAAGCTTACGAGCTAAAAGACAGCGGCAGGGCGGAGATTGCCATTCCTGACAACCTAAAAGCCGATTTTGACAACCTAAAAGAAAACCTAAAAGAAGTCGCCGCGTCCAACGACGACGACCTGATGACCAAATATTTTGACGGCGACGAATTGACCAAGGACGAAATCATAATGGGCCTAGCCAAGGGCGTGGAGGCGGCGGACGCCATACCCGTTTTGGCAGGCAGCGCATATCAAAATAAAGGCATAATCAATTTACTTAACCAAATAGTAAGACTTATTCCCGACCCAACCGTCAAAAAATTTAAAGCGAAAAAAGACGGTCAAGAACTTGAATTGACTGCGGCTTCAAACGAAGGTCTTGTTTGCCAAGTGTTCAAGACCATATCGGACCCTTTTGTGGGCAAGCTTACATTGTTTAGGGTAATTTGCGGGGCGCTAAAGCCCGGCGTCAATATCTATAACCCAGTCGCCCAAAAATCCGAAAAAGCCGCCTCATTCTTTACAATGAAAGGAAAAAAACAAGAACCCGTTGACGCTTTGGGCGCGGGCGATATCGGGGCGTTCGCCAAATTGCAGTTTACGCGCACGGGCGACACCATAACCGACGGCTCAAAAATAGTCCTTGAGCCCGTAAAGCTGCCCGAGCCTGTGTTCACAATGGCGGTTACTTGCCTAAAACAGGGCGATGAGGAAAAAGTTTTTGGCGGTTTGTCCAAATTAATAGAAGAAGACGCCACCGCCCAAGTCACGCGCAACCCCGAAACCTCAGAGACATTGATAAGCGGCTTAGGCGAAACCCAAATAGATGTTTTGACCAAAAAACTCAAGAATAAGTTTGGCGTGGAAGCCAAGCTGGTTGACCCTAGAGTTCCTTATCGCGAAACCATAAAAAAGATCTCGGTCGCCGAAGGCAAGCACAAAAAACAATCGGGCGGGCACGGCCAATATGGCCATTGCAAGATTATGTTTGAGCCGTATTACGAGGGCGATTTCTTGTTCGCGGAAACCATCGTAGGCGGAAGCGTGCCAAAACAATATATCCCCGCGGTAGAAAAAGGCTTGCTTGAGAGCATCGCTCACGGCGTATTGGCGGGATATCCCGTAGTAAACATTAAATGCACGCTTCAAGACGGAAGCTATCACGAAGTGGACTCGTCCGAAATGGCGTTTAAGATCGCGGCTTCTTTGGCGTTCAAAAAAGGAATGGCCGAGGCGGCGCCCACTATCTTGGAGCCTATATACAGCTACAAAATAACCGTGCCCGAGAGCTATTTGGGCGACATAATGGGAGACATGAACAGAAGGCGCGGCAGGATTTTGGGCATGTCCTTAGAAGACGGCAAACAAATAATAAACGCCGAGGCGCCTTTGGCGGAGATGTTCAAATACGCCACCGACCTAAGAAGCATGACCCAAGGCAGAGGCAGTTTTGTTTGCAAGTTTGAGCGCTACGAAGAAGTGCCCGCCAACTTAATCCCCGCGATAATAGCAGCCTCGCCTTACAAAAAAGGCGCCGAAGAAGACTAGTCTATTTGAAATTTTTGCGTTTTTTTAAAAAACAAATTAAAAAGGATAAAAATGATATTAACGGTTTGCGCCAATGTTTGCATAGACGAATATGTTCGCACGGATAACACCCTTATTCTGCCCGCAGGAAAGGGTGTTAATGTCGCTATCAGTCTAAAAAATATCGGCTTGGACGCGCAATGCCTTATGTTTATGCCCGAGCAATCCAAAGACATTTTTGAGGCTTATCTTAACGAACATAATGTGAAAGGGCATTACCAGCTGACCAAAGGCAAGGCGCGAATTAACAAAAAAATAATTGACGCCTACGGCAACATAACGGAATACAGCGGCTCTTACGAGCCCGTCAACAAACACTTGGAAAACAAATTTATAGAAAAGTTTGAGGCCTTGGCTAAAGACGCTCAGTATGTGGTGTTAAGCGGCTCTTTGCCGGCGGGCGCTTCCCAAGATTTTTACAAAAAACTTATTAACATAGCCGGCGGCCATAAGTGCGTCCTTGACGCCAGCCGCGAAGCCCTAAAAGAAGGCATAACCGCGCGCCCTTTGATGATTAAACCCAATATCTTTGAGTTTAACGCGCTCACGGGCAGGCATTATCAAAACGAGCAAGAGCTGGCCCAAGAATGCAGAAATTTAACCAGCCGATACGGCATAAAATATATTTTGCTGTCCATGGGCGGCGAAGGCGCTTTGATCACCGACGGCAAAAAAGCCTACAGCGCGCATATGCACAACGACAATATAGTCAATACCACGGGCGCGGGCGATTCTATGGTCGCCGCATCCCTAAAATGCATTTTAAACGGCCAAGATATCCAAGACATTTTAAAATGCGCCGTAGCCGCCGCCAACCACAAAATAGGGCATCTTGAGCCTTACATCAAAGACACCAAATACCAAGAAGACGCAAAAACTGTGCAAATAAAGGAAATCGCATGATAAAGATAAAGGTGCCCGCCACCAGCGCCAATTTGGGCGCGGGCTTTGACTGTATGGGACTGGCTTTGGATATTTATAACGAGATTTGGGTCGCGCCTTCCAATAGGCTCATTGTAGAAACCGACGACGATTTGCCCAAGGACCATACCAACCTAGTCGTAAGCTCAATGATCAAAACTTACAGCCATTTGGGACAAAAGTTTTCGGGCGCGCATATTAAGCAAATCAACAACATTCCCAAAACCAGCGGTTTAGGCAGTTCGGCGGCTTGCGTCGTTGGCGGCGTAACAGCCGCTAATGTTTTGCTGGGCAGCCCGATGTCCAAGCAAGATGTTTTGGATTTTTGCGCTATGATAGACGGGCATCCCGACAATGTCGCGCCCGCGATTTTGGGCGGCGTTACCGCCAGCGTTATAAACGGCCAAAACAAGGTCCATACGTTCAGATGCCTGCCAAACGGCAGCATAAAAGTGGCTGTGGCCGTGGCTAATTTTGCATTGCCCACCGCAAAGTCAAGAAAAATCTTGCCCAAAAAATACTCAAGGGAAGACTTGGTCTATTCCTTATCCCGCGCGGTCCTAACTTTTGCCGCGCTAAGCTGCGGCGAATTTGAAAAACTAAAATATATAATGGACGACAAAATCCATACTCCTTACAGAAGGCCTTTGATAGCCAATTATGACCAAATTGTCAAGGCGTTTGAAGACGCGGGCGCTTTGGGCGTGTTCATAAGCGGCGCGGGGCCCGCCATTGCCGCTTTTGTGGACCAAAACTTTAAGCCTTTTACCCCGCCTAAA
>JAAZDJ010000136.1 GCA_012512255.1 Clostridiales bacterium
CGCCGCTGCCCATCATAGAATTGAGTTTAACAAGATTGTCGTAATCTATGGGCGTGTCAAGGTGCTCGGCGGTCAAGCATCCGCCCGAAGGCCCGCCTGTTTGCACGGCTTTGAATTTTTTGTTATTGGGTATTCCGCCGCCTACGTCATATATTACCTGTCTTAAGGTTGTGCCCATAGGAACTTCCAATAAGCCCGTGTTATTGATTTTGCCGCCTAAGGCAAAAACTTTGGTGCCTTTGGATTTTTGCGTGCCCATTGAGGCGAACCATTTTGCGCCCTTCAAAATAATGGGCGGGATATTGGCTAAAGTTTCCACATTATTAATAATGGAAGGTCTTGAAAAAAGCCCTTTGTCCGCGGGAAATGGCGGCTTGTTTCTGGGCATGCCTCTTTCGCCTTCTATTGAGGCAATTAAGGCGGTTTCTTCCCCGCACACAAACGCGCCCGCGCCCAGCCTTAGCTCAAGGTCAAAACAAAAGTCCGTGCCAAAGATGTTTTTGCCCAAAAGCTCTGCCTCGTAAGCCTGTTCGATCGCTTTGTTAAGCCTTTGCACCGCTAAGGGATATTCGGCTCTTATATATATGTATCCTTGAGAGGCGCCTATGGCATAGCCGCCAATCGCCATCGCTTCAATGACGCTGTGAGGGTCGCCCTCTAACACGGCCCTGTCCATAAACGCGCCGGGGTCGCCTTCGTCGGCGTTGCAAATTATATATTTTTGACCGCCTTTGTTTTTGGCGCATAGACTCCATTTGAGGCCGGTAGAAAAACCGCCGCCGCCGCGACCTCTAAGCCCAGATTCTTGTATAATATGGATTACTTCTTCGGGCGTCATTTCGGTCAATGCTTTGCCCAAAGCCTTATACCCGTCATAGCAAATATACTCGTTGATGTCTTCGGGGTTAATTACGCCGCAATTTCTCAAAGCGATACGAACCTGTAAAGAAGAACTGTCTATATTTTTATAATTGTCAATTGTCAATTCTTTTACGGGCGCGCCGCCTATAAGATGTTGATTGACTATTTTTTCAATGTCTTGGGGGCTAACCTTGCAATATGTGGTCTTTTGCCCCTGATGGTCAATTACTTCCACTAGCGGCTCTAGGGCGCACTCGCCTACGCAGCCTACCGGCGCCAAATCAATATTGTTTAAATTATTAGAGGCAATTAGTTGTTTTAATGTTTGAAAAACTTTACCCGCTCCCGCTGTAATACCACATGTAGCCATTCCTACCGTAACCCTAAAACCGTTTTTATGGTTTTGGGGGTTTATCTTGGCTTGGGTCTTAGCTTTTGTAGCGTTCAAATAATCAAAAGAAACCATCTATTACTCCTCAATCCCAGTTAAGCTTTCCGATTTTAATATTTTTTCTATGGCTTTTTTTGCCGTGTCTTTGGTCGCGTTGCCGTAAACTTTATCGCCAATCATAAATACAGGCGCAAGCCCGCAAGCGCCGATGCAACGCGTATTTTCTAATGTAAATAAACCGTCCTTGGTCGTTTGGCCGGGCTCTATGTTTAACATATCCGAAATGGCGTCCAAAATAGTTTTAGCGCCTTTTACATAACACGCCGTGCCCATGCATACGCTAATGACATGCTTGCCTTTGGGCTCGGTTGAAAAATTAGAATAAAACGTGACTACGCCGTTAATTTTGGCGACAGATTCGCCCAGTTCTTCGGATATGATTTTTTGAACTTCAATGGGAATACATCCGAAAATATTTTGCGCGTCATGCAAAACCGGCATCAAAGGCCCCTGTTTTTGTTTGTGTTTTTGGATACGCTCTTTTAATAATAGAACCTTGGATTCTTCCAATTCAAATTTCATTCGTTAGCCCCTTTTGATAAATAAATAATAAACTATGAAATTTATTTGCTTTAAATTGACAATAAATTAACTATTCTAGATTATAGCAAATGAAGCCAAATATGTCCATTAAATTATTGCTTACAATTTCTTAAATTTATATTAATGATTGTCAAAGTATGATAATTGATAAGATAAAAATTAACACATAATAATTACTTC
>JAAZDJ010000137.1 GCA_012512255.1 Clostridiales bacterium
AGTTTGGCGCGGTATTCGTCAATATAGTCTTGGGGGACAAACTTAGAACTCATGCTCGCTATTAATTGTTTGGCGAGTTCCAGCTCGTTTTGGTTGATTTTGATAGAAGTATTATAAACGGGCGGGGCGCTGATTTCTTCGTGAAAATACATAATGTTCATTATCATTACATTATCTTTGATCCTCAAAGAAACAAGGTTTTGTTTGTGGGACATAACCGTGCGGGCGATTGCAGCCTTGTTTTGTTCCTGCATAGCCGCCCTTAACAGCTCAAAAGGCTTGGCCGCGCCGTCGGGATGGACATAATACGACTTGGCAAAATAAATCGGGTCAATCTCTTTGATATCCACAAAAGCCTCTATGGTTATGGATTTGTCTTTTGGGGACTTGATTTTTTCAAAGTCTTCTTCCTCAAAAATCACATACTTGTCGGGCTCATACTCATAGCCCTTGACTATGTCTTGGGGGCTTACTTCCTCGTTACAGCTTGGGCAAAACTTTTTATACCGTATCCTTTCCTTAGTCTTGCGGTGAAGCTGATTAAAGCTGATATTATTGCTTCTAACAGCAATCTCAAGTTTAACCGGAATATAAACAAGCCCAAAGGTAATGGACGCCTTACTCATCGCCATAATCTTTCTCCTAAATAACCCAACAAAAACCCAAAGCAAATTGTATTAATAATAACATAGCTTTTTATATTATTATTGTTCAAAATATATGTAAAAAAACTTAAAATACTAAAATAAGGCGGCATATGCTAAAAATTAAAAATAATTTAATAAAAAATTAAAATAATATATTAATTCATTGATTAGTTCTTTGAATAAATATTTAAATATGCTATAATTTTTTATATAATTATTTCGTAGCTTTAGGGATAATTTTTAGGGTGGCATAATGGAAAAAATATATTTGTCTTCGCCTCATATGGGCGGGGAGGAAATGAAGTATATAAACCAAGCTTTTTTATCCAATTGGATAGCGCCGTTAGGCGAAAATGTTGATAATTTTGAAAAAGAAATTTGTGATTATCTTAACGCCAAAAACGCCGTAGCGTTGTCTTCGGGAACGGCGGCCATTCATTTAGCGCTAAAAGCTTTGGGCGTTGGCAAAGGCGATATAGTTTTTGCGCCGTCATTGACTTTTGTGGCCACTTGCAATCCCATTCTTTATTGCGGTGCTGTTCCTGTTTTTCTTGATTGCGATTACGCCACTTGGAATATATCGGCCGAGGTTTTGGAAAAAGCTTACAAAAAATATCCCAATCCCAAGGCCTTAGCTGTGGTTGATCTTTATGGCAATCCCGCCGATTACGACCAAATAAAAAGCATAGCGGCAAGACATAACACGCCTATAGTGGAAGACGCAGCCGAAGCCTTGGGTTCGTCATACAAGGGTATCAAAGCGGGCAACTTTGGCGATCTGGGGATATTGTCCTTTAACGGCAACAAGATTATAACTACCTCGGGCGGCGGAATGCTGCTGTCGGATAATGAAGAATATATACAAAAAGCTAAATATTGGGCGACCCAGGCAAGGGAGCCCGCAAGGCATTATGAGCACAAAGAGATTGGCTATAATTATAGGTTAAGCAATATATGCGCCGGGATAGGCAGAGGACAGTTAAAAGTTTTGGATTTGAGAGTCAAACAAAAAACCTTTATTAACAATTATTACAAAAAAGAATTGGCGTCAATAGAAGAAATAAGTTTTATGCCTGCGACAGAGGGCGCTGTTTCTAATAATTGGCTTACTTGCATTTTGATTGATCCAAAATCAAAAGTGAAACCGCTTGACATTATTACCGCTCTTGAAAAAGAAAACATAGAATCAAGGCCGATTTGGAAGCCGATGAGCATGCAACCATTATATAAAGGTTATGAATATATTACCTTTGACAATGTTTGCGAAGATATATATTCAAGGGGGCTCTGTTTGCCCAGCGACACCAAAATGACCGAAAAAGAGCTTGATTTGGTGGTAAAAGTTATTAAAGATGTTTTTTATGAGTAGAGAAACAATTTTTTTATGCTTTTAATTTTTAAAAGAGTGTAGATGTTTATGAGAGAAATAGGTAGTGAATTTTGGTATGAAGATGATTTAGAAAATGGTGATAATTATTTTAATAAGTTTGCAAATGCACAATATGTTTTTTGTGGCAGGACTGCATTAGATTATATATTACAAGACTTAATAACTCAAAAAAAGATTCTCAACATTCTTTTGCCTTCTTATTTGTGTGCATCTATAATCAGTGTAGTAAGAAAAAATGGTTTAAATATATATTTTTATTATATTAAAATAAATAAAAATAAATTTGATGCAGATTTAGAAATTAATAATATTAATCATACTGCTATATATATATGTGATTATTTTTTTTTCGATAATGATTATTATCGCAAGATTATTAAGTTTGCTAAAAAGTATAATTTGCCCATAATACATGATATAACGCATTCATTATTAAGTGATGATTTGTGCGTTGAATATGATGATTACTATTTTGCTAGTTTAAGAAAATGGTTTCCTATACTAGATGGAGCACTAATGGTAAAAAAAGGTAAGAAGATAGATTTAGTAAAATCTATAATTAATTATGATTTTATTAAAATCAAAAAAATGGCAATGCAATTAAAAAGCAAATATATAAAAAATGGAATAGGCGATAAATCTTCTTTTATTAATTATTTTAAGCAATCAAATTTATATTTTAAAAATGATTATAAAGAAAAGGATATTTCTATTGAATCATTAAAAATTTTAAATAACATTAATGTTCAAAAAGTAATAGAAGCTAGAAAAAATAATTCATTATCATTATATAATGAATTAAAAAAATTAAAATACTTTAAAATATTATATAAAGAAAAATGTTGTCCTCTTTTTTTGCCTGTATTATTTGAAACAAAAGAAAAACGCGATTTTTACCATAAAAAGCTAATTCAAAATGATATTTATTGTCCTATTCATTGGGAAATACCATTTGAAATACAACACTATTATAAGGAAGATATTAAAGATATATATAATAAAATTTTATCTCTGATAATTGACCAACGATATTCTATAGAAGACATGCATCGTATAATAAAGGTTTTTAGGGGTTAATATGTATAACAAAGTGTTTAAAAGGTTATTTGATATTATTTTTAGTGGAATTGCTATAATAATTTTGTTGCCTTTTTTTATAATTTTTACTCCAATTGTTGCAATTTTTATGAAAGGTAATCCATTTTTTGTTCAAGAAAGGCCCGGTAAAAATTGCAAAATATTTAAAATAATTAAATATAGAACCATGACTAATAAAAAAGACAAGGAAGGCAATCCATTGCCAGATATAAAACGACTTACGAAGTTTGGTTATTTTATGAGAAAATATTCAATAGATGAGCTTCCAGAGCTTTTTAATGTTTTTAAAGGAGATATGAGCATAGTAGGACCTAGACCATTGGCTGTTAAATATTTAGAATATTATACTGAAGAAGAAAATAAAAGACATTTTATAAGACCTGGTTTAACAGGACTTGCACAAATTAATGGTAGAAACAACTTAAATTGGGAAGATAGATTTAAATATGATTTAGAATATGTTAACAATATATCTTTTCTTTTGGATGTAAAAATAATTATTAAAACATTATTAAAAGTTATTACAAAATCTAATGTCTCAATTAGAGGCACGACTGAGATAATAGATTTTGACGAATATAGAAAAAAACAGAGAGAGGGTAATCTATGAATTTAATGGGATATGATTTAATATTACGAGATATTGAAATTAATGATTATAAAATACTTAAAGAAATGATTAATGATCCTGAAATTGAATCATGCGTTTTAGGATGGTCATTTCCTGTGAATGATGAGAAACAAAAAAATTGGATTATAAATAGACTTGATAATAATACATTAAGGTTAATGATTGAATCAAAATCTTATGGAGTTGTAGGGACAATAGGATTAAAAGATATTGATTTCAAAAATTCAGTTTGTAGTATTTATATTAAATTAGCTAGTTCAGCGCCAAAACGAAAGGGTATTGGTTATAATGCTATGAAATTATTAATTAATTATGTTTTTGAAGAACTTAATCTTAATCTAATAACAGCCCAAGTACTTGAATACAATTTACCATCTTTAAATCTCTTTAATAAATTGGGTTTTATAGAGGAAGCTACCCTTAGAGATAGAATTTATAAAAAAGGGAAATATCATAATATAAAAGTACTTTCTTTAAAACGTAAGGAGTTTTATTGTGATAAGTGATATATATTTTGATGATAATTATGGAAAATTATATGAAGATATAGAAAAAGGGTCAGCAATAATATTTAATTTTGAAAATCAATATGGTAAAATTAAACATCAATTTATAAAAAGAAAAATTCCAATTTATATTAATGATAATATTTATTATGATATTATCACCCCTTACGGCTATGGCGGTCCAATAATATTAGAATGTGTTCCAGGAAAACAAAAAGATTTAATCGAAGGCTTTTATAAAGATTTTAAAATATTTTGTAATAATAATTTCATTGTAAGCGAATTTATTAGATTTCATCCTATTTTCAACAATGCTCAGCTTTTTAATGATATATATGATGTTTGTTTTGATAGAAAAACTTTAGGAACAAATTTAAAAAATTTTGATGATCCCATTAAAGCAGAGTTTTCTAAAAGTTGCAGAAAAAACATACGACAAGCTTTAAATAAAGGTGTTGGTTATAGAATTATAAAAGCGCCAGAAGATGTTAGCACATTTAAAGACATTTATTATTCTACAATGGATAGAAATAAAGCCAAATCTTTTTATTATTTTAATGATGATTATTTTAATAAGGCTTTACATTATTTTAAGAATAATATTGTTTTGGTTGAAGCTTTGTTTGGAGGAAAAACTATTGCAGCAGGATTTTATTTTATTTATGATAAAATAATACATATGCATTTATCAGGCTCTTTAAATGAGTATTTATATTTATCTCCTGCTTATATATTAAGATATGCAATAA
>JAAZDJ010000138.1 GCA_012512255.1 Clostridiales bacterium
AAATCCGCTCAAATCGGGGTTTTGGACGCCCACAAGAGGCAGGATATATCTATCAATTAGCGGTTTTACAAAGCTGTTTAAAGCAATGCCTGTTCCGGAGTTTATCAAAATACAAATTGCCACAATGAATAGCTGAAGCTTGTAATTTTTAAGATACCCAAACAGCCTAATTAAAGTCTTTTTTATGTTTTTGGGCTTTACGCCTCTAAATATATGCCTGCTTGTCGGTTTTGCCGCGCTGATTAGTTTGCTTTTATTCATTCCGCTCCCCCATGTTTTTTTGAGAATAATAAACATCTTTATATATTTCGTTGGTCTTTATTAGCTCGTCATGCGTTCCCATGCCTTTTATTTGGCCTTCGTCCAAGATAATAATATTGTCGGCGTCTTCTATTGAGGCTACCCTTTGGGCGATTATTATTTTGGTAACATCGTTAAGCTCGGTCCTTAGCGCTTTTCTTATAAGCGCGTCCGTGTTGGTATCCACGGCGCTTGTGGAATCGTCAAATATAAGCACTTTTGGTTTTTTTAATATAGCCCTAGCTATGCACAACCTCTGCCTTTGCCCGCCCGACAGATTGACGCCTCCTTGGTCCAAGTATGTCTGATACCCTTCGGGAAAGCCCATAATAAACTCATGCGCTTGGGCTATCTTGCACGCGCGGATAATCTCGTCCATACTGGCGTCTTGGTTTCCCCAGCGCAAGTTTTCTTCAATCGTGCCCGAAAACAGCACATTCTTTTGAAGCACGATGCCCACGCTGTCCCTTAATGTTTTCAAATCGTAATCCCTTACATCAATGCCGCCCACCAGCACGCGGCCTTTTGTGGCATCGTAAAGCCTAGGTATCAATTGGACGAGCGAAGATTTGGACGAGCCCGTTCCGCCGATTAGGCCTATCGTCTGACCGTGTTTTATTTTTAGGTTGATATCGCGAAGCACAAATTTGCCGTTCTTTTTATAGCTAAAACTGACATCCTTAAACTCTATTGAGCCGTCCGCAACCTCTGTTATGGGATTTTCGGGTTGGGCAATGTCGGGCGTTTCTTCTATGACTTCCAAAATTCTATTGGCGGCGGCCCTTGTCATAATGATATTGACAAACAACATTGAAATTATCATTAGACTCATCAAGATTTGCATTATATAACTCAAAAAACTTGCCAATTGCCCCGCCGTCATGCGCCCTTGTATTATTTGAATGCCGCCAAACCAAGAAATAGCCAAGATACAGGAGAATACGGTAAACTGCATTATCGGCATATTTAAAATGACGATTTTTTCGGCTTTTTTGGCGTAGTTCATTATGTCCGAAGACGCATCTTGAAACTTTTTAATTTCATAATCTTCCCTTACAAAAGATTTTACCGTTCTTATAGCGATTAGGTTTTCTTGCACGACAGAGTTAAGCTTGTCGTATTTTTTGAACAAAGCGATAAACTTAGGAAAGGCTATAAAAATTAAAGAAAACAACGCTATGCCCAAAAACGGTATGGCGCACAAAAATACCAAAGTCAGCCTTGAATTAATATTAAAAGCCATCGTTGTCGCCGCTATCAACATTATGGGCGCCCTTATTAAGGCCCTCAAAGACATTTGAACGGTGTCTTGCGTTATATTGACATCGGTAGTCAGCCTTGTAATCAATGACGCCGTGGAAAATTTGTCTATATTGGAAAAAGCGTAATTTTGAATATGATAATACATATTTTGCCTAATGTTTTTGGCAAAGCCTGTCGCCGCCCAAGCGCCAAACTTGCCCGCGATAGCGCCGCAAACCAGCGACAAAAACGCCATGCCTACCATCGTAAGCCCTGTCAACAAGATATAATTAATATATTTATTGACCACGCCTATGTCTATTATCTTGGACATAAGAAAGGGAATGGAAACTTCCAGCAAGGCTTCGCCTACAACAAACAACGGCGTAATAAGCGCTATTTTGGCGTATTGTCTAAAAAATTTTGCGAGTTTTAACATATAGGCATCCTTTTAAATTTATATAGGCATAATTATATAATATTATTTAGCGCTTTTTTCCAAATTGTCGCACAATCTATTGAGAAGATTAACCAAAGCGTTATATTCGTCTTTGGTAAGCGCGGATAATAACATCCTGTCGTTATGCTGGGCATCCAGATCTATGCGCTTGATTATATCCCTGGCTTGTTCGGTCATTATCACGACCTTTTTTCTTTGATCGGACTCATCGGTTTTTCTTATTATCAAGCCTTTTTTTTCAAGCGTTTGCAAGATGCTGGTAACCGTGGAGCGCCTTACATGAAAATCGTTTTGTATCTTGGCCTGAAGGATATGTTCTTTTTTACCGTTTTGGTTTAGATAAAAAAACCGAAGCAGTAAAAATTGCTTGGCGGTCAAGCCGTGTTTTATACAGGTATCGTTCAAATGGCGGAACATCAGACCATTGATTTTTTTCAAAAGATGAAAAAGCGCGTTCATATTATATATAAGGTTTTTTATAAAGATTTTGTTAGAATTCTAACAAAGTATCTTAAATGTTGTCAAGCGGTTTTTTAGGAAAAGACATAGACTAATCAAAAAAAATTATGGATAAAAATTTTTATTATGGATTTATATTGTTCTATAACCCTTGCTATTTAAAATGTTTTTGTTTCCAAAATATTTCAAAATATTTTTGGCAAACTCTTGACATATATATATAAATTATGATATTATTATCAAGCTGTCGCGAGGCAGCATTTGTTTGTTAAGCCAAGATTTTTCGCACCTTGACAACTGCATAGAAGAGTGAAATAAAAAACGCGAAGTAATACGCGTTGAACAATTTTTCGCAAGGCAAAAAAATTGGGATAAGATTAAGCTACGAAGAGCATATGGTGGATGCCT
>JAAZDJ010000139.1 GCA_012512255.1 Clostridiales bacterium
AGCCCAATAGTTTTTCTTTTAGCTCCTGCATGTCTTTCTGGCTGTTGCCCGCGGGCGCGATAAGAAGAACAGTCGTGTTTTGGTCGACTATGGCGAAAGGGCCGTGATGGAAATCGCTCGCGGCGTAAGCGCGCGCGTTGATGTATGTGGTCTCCTGGATTTTTAGGGCGGTCTCTAGCGCTATCGGGTAATTGGTTCCGCGCCCCAACACTATCAAAGACTCAAGGTCTTTGTATTTTTGGGCAAGGTCTTGGATTTGGGGCTTTAGCCCAAAGATTTTGGGCAGGTTATCGGCTATTTGGGTTAGCTCTTCTTGGACTTGGCGGTTTTGGCTGTGATACGCCGCCAAATATCCAAGCAAGCACATCTGCGCCGTATATGTCTTGGTCGCCGCCACGCTAAGCTCCTTGCCGGCGTTGCAATACAGGTGGAAATCGGTCATATTGGCCATCTTGGATTCTAAGTTGTTGGTAACGCTCAAAGTCAGGGCGCCGCTTCTTACGCCGTTTTCCAAAACAGCCATTACATCGGCCGCCATCCCGCTTTGGGATACGCCTATCACCAAGCTGGACGACAAATCCAATTCGGCGTTATACATTGTATTGACGCCGGGCGCAGCCAAGCTTACAGGGATTTTGGCAAGGCTTTCAAACGCGTATTTGAAATAATTGCCCGCGTTATTGCTGCTGCCGCGCGCGGCGATAACCACATTGGTTATGTTTTTTTGTTTTATAGCCTTTGAAACCTCTTCAAAGGTCTGACGGTTGTAGACGATGCAGTTTTTCAGGACTTCGGCTTGTTGTAAAATTTCGTTTTCCATTAATGTCATAAATTTTTTACCTCAATTTTTAAAAAATATAAATTAATTATATCACAGTGTTTTTTAATGAAAAAACACATCATGCGCCATTTTTCCAAAAAAATTCCCCGTTTTTATTTTTATTCTTATTACCAAAAAAAGTATCGCGTTTGGATTAAATTTTTTTAATTTTTTTTTAACCGTTTTGTAATTGCCACGAAAACTAAAAAGCTAGAAAGCTATAAAGCTATAAAGCTAGAAAACTAGAAAGTCATAATGCTATAAAGCTATAAAGCTATAAAGCTATAAAACCACAAAACTATAAAAATAATTATTGCAAAACCTAACGCCATATAGCCATTAATAACCGCAAAACCTAATAAATATTAAGGCGAAAACCTAAGTATAATTACTTAAAAAAATGGTTTGGACTAAAACCAAACCATTATTTAAATTCCAAAATATTAATCTTAATCTAAAATTTTAAGCCCCAAAATATCATATCCTCTTAATTTTTATCTTGCCTTAGCGGTTTTATCCATTATAAATTTATTTTCTCGCTCACTATATAAAGCGGGCGGTCTTTGACCTCGTCATATACCCTGCCCAAGTATATCCCCAGCATCCCCAAGCCTGTCATAATAAAACCTGTCATTAATGTTATAAAGGGGAAAAGCCAATAGACAGGGGACGAGATGATTTTGGCGATTTGCAACGCGATTAGGGCAATAAAGCCCGCCAGCGACAAAAAACCCAAAAACAATCCGAACCCGAACATCGCGGTCAACGGGAAATTGGTGTTGCTTATTATGCCGTCGCCCGCCAGCTTGAACATTTTCTTTAAAGTGTATTTGGTCTCGCCCGCGGCGCGCGGATGTCTTTCGTATTTTACCTCGGCTTGCCTAAAGCCCACCCAAGCGTTCATGCCGCGCAAATACCTGTTTTTCTCGGGCATGCCGATAATGGCGTCCGCCGCCTTTCGCGACAATAGCCTAAAATCGCCCGTGTCTTTTGGGATGTTAAGGCTGGTTATGCGCGCCAAAAACCTGTAATACAAAAAGGCGGTTAACTTCTTTAGCGGGCGCTCGCCCTTTCTTTTTATGCGCTTGCCGTAGACTATGTCATAGCCTTCGCGCCATTTTTCTATCATTTGCAAAACCACTTCGGGCGGGTCTTGCAAGTCGGCGTCCAGGATAATCAGCGCCTGGCCGCTAGCGTGTTCCATGCCCGCGCTGACCGCCGCTTGATGCCCGAAATTGCGCGAAAAAGAGATAACCTTGACCGTTTTGTCGGCTTTGGCGTATTCCTTTAGCATATTAAGCGAGTTGTCCGCGCTGCCGTCGTTGACAAAAATCAGCTCGTAATCGCCGTCAAATTGGGCGGCTAGTTTTTTCAGCTCGCCATAACACATATCCAAAACTTCTTGCTCGTTATATACGGGTATGATAATTGAATATTTGACCATAATTTATTATCCTTTATTGATTTACTCTATAAAGATAGATATTAAAGTAGCTTTGCGGCGTAGTGAAAACCCCTTCAAAGCCCAAGTTAAGCTCATCATAATTTTTTATCCTGACCGCGCTAAATATATACTCCCCGCCCATTTGTTTCAGCTTGGCGGTGTTTATGTCAAGGTTAATAGAAATGTTTGATTTTTTGGAAAACGCGTAATTTTTGCCAAGCTCGGCGCTGAATACATAGCACTTGTTGCCCCATTCGTCAAAATACAGCCTAAGCTCGTCATTTTTTTCAAGCTCGCCCGCGATAATCTCTCTAAATTGGTGTTTGTAGCTAAGCGCGTAAAGCTGGAAATATCCGTCCAGCGTGTAAAAGCCGTTCATGCTCGCTATGACGGGATACATCCCCACGCTTACCACCCTGTAGTCTTGCGGGTCTTTGCCTATATAGCTTTTGATAGCATCAAACAAAGCCTTGTCTATATATTGGTTGTATGAGATATAGTCTTGTTTTACCGTTTGCCTGTAAAACAGGCGCTTGACATTTTCAAGATATACATACTTAAATTCCTTGTTGGCGACCGTGTCATAAATAGCCACGACGTTAAATGCGAACAAAAACGCGCACGCCAAACTTACAGCGCTTAACAGGGGTTTTTTTAGGGGTTTTGTAAATTTTGCCAAAAAGCCAAATACTCCCCAGCGCGCCAAAACAAAAAGGCAAAGCCCGAATATTAAGTTCCAAGTGACAGGGTAGCTAAAAAACAGCCTTCTGTATTGGAAGCCTTCCAAAAAGCCCAATTGGCTGGATAGCCAAATGCCCGCTTTGGAATAATAGAAGCTGTTGACCAGCGCGGCAAAAAAGTTATAACCCAACAGCGCCCAAATAATGTTGAGATATTTTTTGTCGCTTGGGTTTAAGGTTTTTTGCTTCAGCTTGACAAAAAATATTATTACTACGGGCAAAAGCGCCAAAAACGCGTAGACTTGGACGGATATCGCGTGCATATGCCCGCCAAAAAACAAGACAAAAAAGTCAACTATGGTTCGGCTGCTCGTTACGCGCTCTACCCGCATAGAGACAAAATCTTGGAATAAAAGATTGTATATCATCTTAAAGTGCGTCAAGAAATACAAAAAAGCAATAACCAAAAAGGATATATAGACAGGCAGCGCTTTTTTGAAGCCTTTTTTGATGTTTAAGACAATGGCAAAAACCAAGATTACCGCCAAAATATAAAAGCCCGTCAAAATCAATGACGACGAGACGCCAAAAAACACTATATACGCGTAAGACAGAGCCCTGTGTTTGTTTTCTATTAGATTCCAAATCGCGTAGGCGAGCAAGGGCTGGCCGAATATGCTTGTCCCGTATATGGAAAAAACTGGCAGGTAAGCTAAAACTACGCCCGAAAAGAAAGCGATAAATTTGTTTTGCCCGCCAAAGATTTTGCCAAGCAATAAGTAAATCCCCAAAAAACCTATTATCCTGACCCAAAAATCATTGAACAAAAACGCCCAAAAATCGTCCATAACCATATACGCAAGGATTTGGACGGGCGAGAACACATTGACGGAGCCTACGGGCAGCCCGTTCATTGCCTCGGGGATTGAGCCTTTTAAGCTAGCGAAATATTTCGCGCTTAGCTTGTAAAAAAATATCTCGCTGTCCCAAGTGTCAAACATAAATATATAGCTGTCCTTGCCTAAGACTAAATTGGGCAGCATGTAGACAATAATCAAAATCACGCCCCAGAATATATAGCTTGAAAAAATCTTTTTGAAAAACGCTTTCGGGCTGTTTTTTACGCCATCGGCGTCTTTTTCAAGGACCTGCTGAGTTTGCATTGATTTATTCCTTAAATTCTTGATATGGGATGGCAGGGGTTTGTAACGGTTTTGCGCGCTCTTTTTGGGCCTTGAATATAAAAACTTTGCGCGTTATATAGTTGAATACCAAGACCAAAAGAGTGAAAAAAACCTTAACCGCCCAGTAATTGATTTTTAAAATCTCAAAGAATACCCACATCCCCAAAAGATGGATAAAAAAGCCCGCCGCCGATAGGATGACAAACAGCGCCGCCCCGTTGAATGTTTTGGCGTATTCTTTATGGGAAAAGACAAATTTCACGCTCATTATATAGTTAAAAACCGTGCCTACGGCAAAGCCCAAGCCTGTCCCCAATATAGACGAGTATTGGAGTATTTGGTTTTTTTTGGCGCTGCTTTGCAAGATTACGTTAAAAAAGTTATTGGAAAAAACCTCTTTGTTGAGAAAAAAAATAACCGCCGCCATTACCAGCATGTCTATTAAGGTGGCAAAGCCGCCCGCTACCAAAAACTTAAAAATCTCCCACAGCCTTGGGTGCGCGCGCGCGAAATTATCTATAAGGTTTTTCAAAATCTTTTCCTTTAACGGTCAATTTTTTTGACCATAATTTTCGTTCTATAATTGTATCACGATAAGGTTAAAGGGTCAATATTTAATTGGCTGTTGTTGGTTGTCAATATATTTGAGGCTTTTAAAAAAAAATTATATTTTATTTTGCGCGGATTTTGTATATCTTATAATTTTTGTTGATTTTTTTGATATAGTCCGAAGTCTCTTGAAAAGGGATATTATCCAAAGTTTTGCCGTTTTTGGAATATTGGGGTTTAAGCAGCCAGCCTGACACATTGCCCTCGCCCGCGTTATAAGCGGCAAGCGCGGTTTGGGGGTTTTGGAATTTACTTAGCATACGGCTAAAATAACAAATCCCCATTTTTATATTAATCTCGGGCTGATACAGCATATCGGCGGTAAATCCGTCTATACCCAGGTCGCAAGCCAGCATTAGCGCGGTCGCCGGCATAAGCTGCATAAGCCCTATCGCGCCCGAGGGGGACACGGCTTTGGGGTCAAACGAGCTTTCCGCCCTTATTATGGAAAAGACCAGCGCCTTTTCCACGCCGTATTCGTCCGCGTATTTTTGGACGATGTTTTTGTATTTTAACGGGTAAGAAAAGGCTACATACAAATTGGCGGCTGTTATGCCCAAAGATACCGCCGCCAAAAACAATACTATATAAACTTTATACAGACTCAAATCTTTTTTCAAATTAGACCCAATTCTTGCATCAAGTCGCGGTAATGAGTTTTTATTTGCGCTATGAACTCGTCTTCGCCGCCGTCGTTGTTTATCACGACAGAGGCGATCGCGGCGCGCTCTTGCTCGCTGACTTGGTTTCTTAAAATATTATATGCTTGCCGTCTGCTAATATTATCGCGCCTTATAGCCCTTTTTATTCTGGTTTCGGGCTTGGAAGCTATCGTCCATACGCGGTCAAACATATCAGCCATGCCGCTTTCTATCAAAATTGGAATGACCACAAAGACGACGGGAACTTCTTGCAAAGAATTAATTCGCTCTTGAATGCGCTGCCTTATCAAAGGATGCGTCAGCGAGTTCAAAAGTTCTACTCTTTGGGGATCCGCAAAAACATGCTTGCCTAGCTTGCGGCGGTTTAGCTTGCCGTCTTTATCAAAAAAACGGGCGCCAAAGGCCTGTTTGATTTTGTCGGCGACTTCTTTCTCAGCCGCGACCTCGCGCGCCACTATATCGGCGTCAATGACATGCGCGCCCAAATCAGCTAGGGTCTTGGCGGCCAAAGTCTTGCCCGCGGCAAGCCCGCCGGTTAGGGCTATCTTTAGCATACCTTTTTTAGATTTCATACCAAATATCGCCTATTCCTATGTCAACTTTTAAAGGAACATTTAGTTCCATAGCGTTTTCCATCTTGGATTTTAAGATTTCCACGACTTGCGAAATTTCCTCGTCCTTGGCTTCCACAATAAGCTCGTCGTGCACCTGCAGGATAAGGCGGCTTTTTAGATTGCGTTTTTTGAACTCTTGCGAGACATTAATCATCGCTATTTTTATTAAGTCCGCCGCCGTGCCTTGAAGCGGCATGTTCATAGCCGCGCGCTCGCCAAACGCCCTAACCGCCCTGTTGGGCGAGTTTAGCTCGGCGATCTTTCGCACCCTGCCGCTAGCGAGCGTCACTTCGCCGCTTTTTTGGGCGGCTTCCACGCTTTTTTGCATAAATTCTTTGACGCGCGGATAGGTCTCAAAATATTTTTTGATATACCTGTTAGCCACTGATACGGGAATGTCCAAACTTTTGGCGAGCCCAAAGTCGCTGATACCGTAAATAATGCCGAAGTTGACCGCCTTGGCGTCCCTGCGCATATTCGGGGTCACCTCCTCCGGACGCGCGCCAAAGACTTGAGCGGCCGTGCGGGTGTGGATGGCCTCGTCGTTTTTATACGCTTCTATCAGCTTTTGCTCGCCCGAAAAATGAGCGAGCAGCCTTAACTCTATTTGCGAATAGTCCGCCGTGACCAATTTATAGCCAGGGCGCGCTATAAACGCCCGCCTTATTTCCTTGCCCTCTTGGTCCCTTATGGGAATGTTTTGCAAATTGGGCTCTATGCTGGACAGCCTACCCGTAGAGGTTATGGTTTGGCGGAATTCGGTATGCACCACGCCGTCTTGGTCAGCCATTTTTTTCAGGCCTTCCACATAAGTGCTGTTGAGCTTGGCTATCGCGCGGTATTGCAATATATAGTCAATTATGGGGTGCTTGCCCTTTAGCTTTTCCAAAGACTCGGCGTCGGTGGATAGAGCTTTGGTCTTGGTGGTCTTTATGGGCGTCAAGTTTAGCTTATTAAATAAAATTTCGCCTAGCTGTTTGGGCGAATTTATATTAAACTTCTCGCCCGCGAGCTCGTGGATTTTTTGGCTTAACTCTTTGAGCGCGGCTTTATATTTTTGGTTGAGCTCGTCTAAAACGCCCAAATCCAGCTTAAAGCCTACCTTTTCCATATCATACAGCACATCGCTAAGCGGCAATTCTATATTGTAATATAAATACTCGTATTTTTTTAGCTCGGGCTGAATTTTTTGCCTGATAAGGTTTAAAGACGCCGCGGGGGCGTTTTGGTCGCAATCGTAGTTGTTTAGCAATTTTTTCAAAGACGGCACGCCCGCGCCGCCCTCCGCTATATAACACGCCAGCGCGACATCAAAAATGCGGTTTAGGGTTATGCCCTTTTGGTCAAGGTAGTGCCTTAAGTTTTTGTAGTCAAAAACGGTTTTTATGATATTTTGGTTTTCCAAATACGGCTTTAGCCACTGCGCCGCCAAATCAAACGGCAAGCCGTCGCCCAACAGGCTATCGGCCAGAATGATTTTGTATTCGCAATCGGCGTCAACGGCTATATGGATATCGTGCTCCCAGACCAAAGAAAAGCCGTTGTCTAGGTTAAGCTGTCTTAATTGGTTTGGGGTTTTGATTTCCACGATGTCAATTGTTTTTTGTTCTTGGATTTCTTTAAGTATGGCCTCTTGGACTTGCGTTTGGAATATGTCCTTTTTTAGCAAGCTTTTGAACTTCAGCTTTTCAAACTGTTCTTTTATGCATTCGCCAAAAGGATAGGCATACTCAAAATCGGACAACTCAAACTCATACGGCGCTTGGTCGTCAATCTTGGCTAGCTCGTAAGACAAATACGCCGCCTGCTTGCCAAGCTCCAGCTTCTCCCTTAGCTTGCCTGTTATTTGGTCCAGGTTTTGATAAACGCCGTCCAGCGACTTGTAGTCGGTTATCAGCCTTAGCGCGGTTTTCTCGCCTATGCCGGCGACGCCCGGGATATTGTCGGACGGATCCCCGCACAGCGCCTTAAAATCTATAATCTGCTTGGGCGTCAGCCCATACATTTTTTTTAGCTCTTGCTCGTCTATTTCTATGACTTCGGAAATGCCTTTTTTGGTCAGGTAGACTTTGGTCCGATCGTTGATAAGCTGCAAGGTGTCGCGGTCGCCCGTTAAGATTATACACTCGCAGCCGCATTTTCGGGATATCGCGCCTATCAGGTCGTCGGCTTCGTAGCCTTTTTTCTCTATTATTTTTATGTCCATGCATCGCAATAACTCTTTCAAAACGGGCACTTGGGAAGCTAGATCGGCGGGCATTTTTTTGCGCGTGGCTTTGTATTCTGTATACATAAGATGCCTAAAGGTCGGGTGCGCCAGATCAAAGCATACCGCGATGTATTTTGGCTTGTATTGGTTGATCGCCTTAAGCAGCATAGTGGTAAAGCCGTAAACGGCGTGCGTGTAATTGCCGCTATCGTCCGTAAGCGGAGGCAGGGCGAAAAACGCCCTGTTGATAAGGCTGTTGCCGTCTATTAGGACCAGCCTTTCGTTAAAATCAAAATTACTCATAATAGTTTTATTATAACACAACAGAGTAATTTAACGAAACAGCATATTAACAATAAAAAAAGCCCTAAAAGCTAAAAAAGCTTTGGGCTTTTGGGATAATAATTAAACGGGGTATTAAATAATTAATAATAAAAATAATAGGTTATTTAATATTAGTTTTTTGTTCCTTTGGCAGCAAGTATTTAAAAAGCGTTGTCTTTTTTTTTTAGTCTTTTGTTATGTCGTAAGGCGTTTTGGATACTATATAGGGCAAGGTTTTAGCCTTTAGTTTGTTTATTTTTTAGATGCTTTTATTCTTTGTCTATGGTCATATCGGTAAGGTATTTTGGGGGCAAATCTTTTGGCTTGCCGCCCCCGCCGTTGTTTTCTTTATCGGCGTTGGCTTTAAATATATTTAATTCCTCCTCATTTGTTTTGGGCTTAATAATTATGCCCAGTATCACCAATACCGCCAAAATGCCGCTTATCACTTCTTGGACAAAGGGCGCGTCTATCTCTATGCCTAGCCTTGACAGGATAGTTTGGATAACCAATAATACCGCCGCGCTAAGACTCATCCAAAACCCGTAAGAGCGGTAAACGCTGTTATTCTTTTGGCTCATTTTGGAACACCTCTTCTTTTTTTCTTAATTTTTGGACGCTATGGCTTAGCTTTTGTTTGATATCCGCCACATCGTCTTTGATTTGGCGGACTATGCCGAAGTTTTCGCTAAGGCTCTTTATGGCGGACTGGTATTTGGCTTCGCGCGCCTTGCTCTCCTTTAGCTGATATACCAGCAACACGCAGAACAAAACCGCCCAAAGCCCGTTGGTCGCCGCCATCTTAAGAACTTCTTCCCACATAAATTTTTGCTCCCTTAAAAAATTATTTGCTTCTAGCTTCCAGCGCGTTTAAAAGTTTGCGGTAGTAATAAGTGTCCAAAGACTGCCTTATCAAAGGGTTGTTCTCCGCCTCTTTTATCGCTTCTTTTTTGGGCATCCCGCTAAGGTAATCCAGCAAATACTCAAACTTTTTTTGCTGTTTTTGCTGTTCCAGCTCTTTTTCTATCCCGGCCATGCCCGATGTCTTTTTTTCCAAAATCTCGTATTGCCCCAAAGTCAAGTCTTGCTCGGCTTTTAGGCGGTCTATATTATACTCGGCTTGATATTTGGCGAGTTCGTTGTTGTATTTTTGGACTTCTTTGATCTTTTCGGCGCGCTCGTTTTTTAGGTCGTTGATTTGTATGGCGAGTTTGGCGGCGTATGTTATATCAAGGTCGTTCATCGCCGCCTGCTTTTTGGTTTCTAGGTCGGCTATTTTATAGTCAATTTCGGCCGCCTGTTCTATATACGAGTTTCGGGCTTGGGCAAGCTCGCGCGCTTTTTGGGCGTCTATCTCCTGCTCCATAGCGAGCGCTATGGACGATCTCGCCAAACCGCGCTTTAGCGCTTGGGAAGCCACATCCTTTTTGGCTTGGTCAAAGCTTTGCTCTATTGTCTGCTCTTTTTGGGCAAGCGCCTCGTATAATTGCTTTTTGTAGTCGTCCAAATCTTTTTTTTGGCTCTGGGCGTCTTGGTCAATCGCTCTTGAGGTTAAGTTGTAATATTCCGCCAAAGAGCTCTTGGCAAGCTCCTCAATCTCGCTATCGGACAGGGGCTGATATTCTAACTTTTGCAAGTCCGCGCTCTCGGGCAATTTTATGTCTTGGATTTTGGATATGGACTACTCGCGGTCTATTTGGTTTAGTTTGTCCTTTAGCGCCAGGTCATCGCCCGCGCTGGTTTTTTGGGCTTCTATCGGCGTATAAATCGGCTTGTCATTTGCCCCCGTCGTTATTTTGATTGCCAAGTCCTTGAGAAGTTTTTTGAAATCTATTGCCATTGTAAACCTCTTTGTAATAATTAATAATTTGGGCATGTCTTATCCGCCTGAATATCTCCCTGGGCGTCAAAAACTCGTATTTTTTCTTTTTCATCTTACCTGCTTTAGCCTGCCTTTTACGCTTTCTATGCAAAAGGCGTTGGTCTTGGCCAAAATATCGCTCATGGACACTAACCGCCCCTCAAAGTTTTCGGGCGCAGTTTTGCCCAAGATATACTTGCGCTCGGTTATCGTATTATTGTGCTTGGCGTAAATCAGGACATATCCGCCGTCTTGCACAAAAACCCCGCTTATGTTTTTGCCCCGACCTATGCCTATATGTTTGGCTGAAAACATTTGGAAATTTCCGCTCCTTTTTAAAGCAATATACTCATTACCGCGGCGCAGCCGTTAAAGCCCTGGTCTTTTGCGTTTAGCAAATCGCTAAACCTTACCGTCGCATCGTCGCCATAGGCGAATTGGTCGGAATATATAAACCCCTCGTCATACAGGACGCGGGCGCAATATACCGCGTCGCCGCTTTTTATGATTAGCATATCGCACATAATAAAGACTTGGTCTATGTCTTGGCAGGGCAAAACGCCGCCGGCTATTTCTTGGGCTTGGGCGGTTTGGGTATCGGTTTTCAAAATTTTATAAGTCCCGTCTTGGTCGGTTATAAAAAAATGCTGCCCGTCCAAGAACGCGCGGTCTATATTGTCCGTGAAATTTCCAAGCTCAATAAAACCTATGTTGCGGGCGATAAACGAATACGCCAGGGCCCGCTTGGTTTGGGAATTAAAGGATATGAGCAGCTCGCCCGTGTAATTTATTTGGTCGGGCGAAATGGATTTTAGGTGAAGCAAAGCCGGACCCGACAAAGAAGACTTTGTCCCGCCGTCTAGCAATGTCTTGTGAAGGGACGAGTCAAGGTCGGGCTCAAAATCGGTGGCGAATACGGCGTCTTGACGGTAACTGGTTTTGACCAAACAGGCGTTGTTTACCTCAAACGAGCAGTTAAAGTTAAGGCTCGGGTTTTGGTGGGAAAAAGTCATCCCCGTCAAAACCCCGTCCGCTATATAATAAAGGACCATATTGTTCCCTCCCGCGTATTCCAGCGATATGGCTTGGGCGTCGCTTTCAAGGTCGTTTGCGAAATCTTTTTTGGCGATTTTGCCGCTTATGATTTGATAAAAATGCAGCCTTTTATCCGCCACAGAACCCAAAGGCGTGTCCGCGCGGTTGCACACAACTATAAGCCTGTTCATGCACATATCCACGCAGCTTACGCGCCCGTCAAAGCTAAGCGTCCCCAAATAGACCAAAGCGCCCAAAATGTTTTGATAAACTATTATTTGGTTGTCCTGTATCGCTAAAAGGAAGCCGCGGTCTTTGGAAACAAACAGCCTTTGGTCTTTGTCCCTTAACTTAATCGTATAAAAATCAGGCGAGATGGCGGCTATCTTGGCTTGGATGACGCCATAGCCCGTTAACGAGTTGATTGACAGGGTCAATAGCTTTACAGCGCCCAAATCCTCAAGCGGTATAAGGCCGTTTTGGTCCACGGTATAGTGGCGCAATTGGGACTGGGGCTTGTGGTAACGGCTGTCAACCTTTATTACGGGCGTATCGTCATAAAAGACAATAAGGTCGTTTGGGGCGCCGTCTTGCAGCGGACAGTCTATTTTGAATAAATTAGGCGTCGTAAGCCCGCACGGGTAGCGGTCTTGGATATCATAGGCGTCCTGGATTGTGTTATATTGGCAATATCCGCAAGAAAACATAGCGAGGTTTAGCTCTTGCGCGCCCAAAAGAATTTTTATAAGCGGGTTTTCGCCGGGCAGCAAGCCGTCGTTTTTGGGGACTTTGAAAACCGCTATTATGTCCATAGGCTCGTTTAGCTTTAATACGCCTTGGGGCAAGACGCAATGCGTTATAAGGCTGCCTTCGGGCGAGGCGCAAAAGCCCAGTTCGGTTATGGTCTCGCCCGCATACTCGTCCGCGCCCAAAGTTATTTTTCGGACGATATAATACAGGCCCTTGCCGCAATCGGTATTTATATCTATAATCTCGGCGGACTTGGCACCCAGGCGCTCAAACAACGAATACCTGTTATACGCCGGCGTTCCGACGCCTTTGCCAAAGGCGATATAATCCGTTACCTTGCCGTCCAAGAAAATCTCTTGAGTATAGCTCAAAAGAACGATATTGCGCCCTGTATATGTCTTGCCGTTATGGCTTATGGCGTATGTATTTTCCATAAATTTTCACCTTTTCTAGATGGGCGAGGAAGTCAAGTTTATCTCGGATATGCCTTCCTCAAAAAACACGCTGGGATGCGAGGCCTTAAGATATATTTTTTGGTCGCTGGTTTTGATTAAAACCATAGGCCTGGACCTTGGCGCGTCGTTTATAGCCGCCACGGTTTCCAAAATAGGCGCGGGCGCGTCTATCCCAAAACGGCTTGAGGCTTGCAAACCCCAATAGACGAACTTGTAATACGCCCTAGAATTTTTGATATAGGCTATGATATAGCCAATATTAGCGGGCATAACCGCAACCGATAATACATCCTCGTCAATATGGACGGGATAGCCCTCCAGCGTCCTAAACTTTAGGTTTTTTTGGGCGTCTATATAGGCAAGCGCGGTCTTTAAAGGGTTGTCATAGCCTTGGCAAAGCGAAAAGCCGACGCCCTCGCCCAAGATATGCGGCGGCGCGTCAAAGTCAAAAATATCCGTATCGCTTACAAAGCAGGCGATTTTACCGCCCGCCAAATACGCCGCCAGGTTTTTGGATTGCCTGTTTACAAGCTGCAAGCAACAGTCGGGCTCATAGCCTTTTAGGTTTTCGCCCAGCAAATACAAGTCCGCGCTTATAAGCTCGCC
>JAAZDJ010000140.1 GCA_012512255.1 Clostridiales bacterium
CTCTCAGCCATTGTGGAATGTCATAGGCCTTTCCTAGTATTGCGTAAATATAACCGCTTATTATCTCAAGCGTCATGTTCCGCAAGGGATTGTTCTCCCTCTTGACATCCTCCCTCAGGCGCCTCATAACCTCGTGCATATGCTCCACCTTGCCTTGAAAGACATAAAGGCGCAACAGCACAAAGACGGCGTTTATTGATATGCAGTATTGATTCTGCATCCTCGCTTTAATTATTGCCTTTTTGGCGTTGCGTTCGGCTCCCTCGTAGTCGCGTGTCTCAAGAGCGTATTCCGCCCGCATGAGATAGTCGCTGCCGGTGCCGATGCCGTTGGCGATGTCGGAAAACAAGGAAAATTCACTGGCGCCGTAATCCGCGGTGTGCTTGAGCGTGCCCGGTTCCATATAATAGGTATAGAGAAAATGGGGGCAGCCGAAAGTATATTCGCCTTCCCGTCGCATTATCTTGGTCTGCCTTCCCCTAAACAGCTTTGCCGCTTCTGAAGTGTGAAATACCATCTGCTCAAAATCGTTGAACACCATAAAGACTCTGTTGACGCATATCTCGGCGAGAATGAGGTCCATGTATTCGGGATCCAACGCGTCGTCGTTGGAAAAATGGGCGAAGGTCTCCTCAAGCAACTCGCCGCCCCTCATGGCCTTTTCAGGGTCGCCGCTTCTTAGCAGGAAACCCATGTATTTTAAATAGGCAAAGGGATATTTGTATAAAAGCTCCTTTGGCGCATCCGAAAACAGTTCGTCCGCCATAACAAAACCGATGTCATCAAAGTCCGGCAGGCTGTCATCATCAAAGATGCCTAAAAGGGTCTCGATATCTCCTCCATAAAACAGGCTGGTATACGCTTGCAGATATTCGTTTTGCGATAGAAACCATTGTCCAAGTCTTCTGTAGAGAGCCTTCTTTTCCTCCTCATCGGAAAACCTTGAGCGCAGAAAGTCCAGCATTATGTTGTGAATCTTATATGTGTCATTCTTGTGGTCGTACACAACAAAGGCGTTATCGCGCGCCAGCCTCTTTATGAGGCCGGGCGCATGCTCCTCGCCGGTCACAAGCTGCGCCTGTTTTTCCGTAAAGATATCCATTATGGAAAGCTTAACCAAAAAGCGCTTCACCTTTTCATCGTAGACGTTGAAGAGCGCCGTCTCGATTATGTTGTCGATTATTACGTTGTTTCGCTTGATTTCAAGCCCATGCTCGGCTCCCATTATCATCAAATAAACAAGGGAAACCCAACCGCCCGTCAGCTCGTAAATCTCTCCGATCTGCTCTTTTGAAAGCTGCAGCCTTTTGAGTTTGCAAAACTTTCTTACTTCGGGCAGGGTAAATGCGAGCTGTTTCTGCGGGAAAATATAGACAAGCCCCTTTGCGAGAAATTCCGTTATGTCAAAATTGGCGGTATTCCTCGCGACCAATACGATGTGAAGGTCTTTAAAAGCCGAGCAGACAACTGTCTTTAAAAACAGGTTGATATCGGGTTCTTTTACCAAATGGAAGTCGTCCAGGATTATTACCGTTCTCTTAGGAAACTCCACATCCTCCAGAATGGACATGATGTTGGCGAGCTTGAGCGCGTCATCGGGAAAGCCCAGCCTCTTGAGTTTTTCACCTTCCGCCGTGTCTATGTTTTTGATGACCTTGGAAAAGGAGTTCCAAAAGAAAGAAAGTACGTTCTTTTCGGACAGAAAATTGATGTAAAATGCGTTGCACTCCGCCAAAGCCGCATAGTCCTTTATTGCCGTGGTTTTACCATATCGATGGGGGCCTCTATTATGGAAAAAGGGTATTCAAAGATGTTCATTAGTTCCAAATTGAGGCGCTGCCTTTCAACTTTTATAGCTTTCATCCGCCTTATCCTTTAACAAAAACATATTTTTCTTTTGTTTAAGCTCAAGATTTGATAGCAAACCCTTTAAAAATTATATTACAATGACTGTATAAATGCAAATTTTTCCATAAAGCTATTCTTGTAAGAGAAAATACTTAAAATCGCCGATAAAACTGCTGCGCTATCGGCGCGCGTGGCTTTATTAATATCTATTTATAGTAAATGATAAAATCTTTTGGGAAAAGCGCGGTATAAATTCACCCTATAAAACTTATTATATCAGCTTTGAGGCTTTTGTTTTTTTGTGTGTTTTAATATATCTATAAGGACAAATACAAGATATATTAAAAAAAACAATAATTGAGATAAGGTCAATTTTTCTATAAAAGGCATAGCTTATCGCAAATGCCAAAAAGCTTAAAATATGAGCTATGTAAATATATCTAAAGCTTATTTTTATTTTTTGATATTCAACCAGCATGTAAAAAACCATATATAATGTATGCTAAGCGCGATAACATAAAGACCCTTCGTCAAATAGAAAAAAAGCTATATTTTTTTCCTCTTGAAGATATCGCGTCAAAAGCTTTATTAATTGCATTAAAAAAATATTACTCAAAAGGGTGTTATTGTTAATTTAATTTATTAAATATTTTAATTTTTTGTATTTTTGAGATGACCATTCTATTTTTTTTATTAAAAAGCCGTTAAAACAATTGATTTTACACATAAAAAAACATATAATTACACTAATAATATTATTGTTATAGAATTCTTTTAAGGAATTTTTAACAGTAAATTAAAAATCTATAGGGGGTTAATTTTAAATGAAAAAAAGATCTATTTTGTTCATGATAGTCATGAGCGTCATTACCGCTTTCTTTTATCAGCTTTATTGGTACATAGCGTTCCAAGTTGAACTCAAAAAAGCCACTAAGGAAGGCTTTGGCGGCCTTGGCCATTTCTTGGCGTCATTTTTCACATTGGGTATTTATAATATTTATTGGCAATATGCGGCTGGCAAAAGACTTGCCAAACAAGGCGCAAGCGATCACAGCTTAATCTATTTGATATTCTGTTTTATTCCAGGAGTGGCAATTTTGAATCCTTTCCTTATGCAACATCAAGCCAACGGCCTAAAAAAATAAGATATAATAAGGATTAAAATAAACATAAAAAAATCTTATTGCGCCGTATTTGGACGGTGCGCCAAAAAATTATTTTACTGATAAGTTAATATTTGAAGGTTTTGTCCCCGCGCCAAAACCCGAATATCATTTGAAAATTGGTTTTTGACCCGATGTAAAAACATTTTATGACGAAGCTCATAATAGACCAAAATAAAAAATCTGCAAAATTTTAACTAATAATCCCTTTTGAGAAATCTCAAAAGGGATAATTCTTTATAAAATAGGTTTTGAGTTTTTTACGCGCAGTTTAGGTCTTTCTTTTGATATTTGAAGTATCCCCAAATATTTAGAGCTATCGCCGGGACTGCCCATATTACTATCGGCTGCCAATTAAAAGTTATATTGCCTACCCCTGCCACTAGCTTGCTGGTGTCCATTATATTAAAGATAAAAAGATGGTTTAGATTGGTTATCCAAGAAAACTTGGGCGCTAGCGTGGCAGTCAAAAACAGCGTTAGCATAGAAACAAAGTATAAAACGATACAGGTCATAATACTAATGGCAAAATAATTTTTGCCCTTTTTTATACTCGCTATGCCGTACATCAATAAACCAAAAATAAGATTCATTAAAAACATTCCGCCATGAAGAACAAAAAATTGCCCTACATTAAAATTAAAGTCAAAATTATCAAACGCCGCAAGCATCAAAAAGCTCGCGCCCATAATCACAAGGCTGAAAATAAATAAGATTGACAAGAACGAAAGCATCTGGGTTAGGAACATCTTTTTTCTGGAAATGGGATGAGAAAACAAAAACTCGGTCGTGTTTTTACTCTCGTCTTTCAAAAGAGCCGCCATCGCGACAATAGAGCTAAAGACCAAACCCAATGTCAGGGTGTCGCCGTCGTAGCCCAAAACATAAAATTGAAAAATATTGGTGTTTGATATTAATTGCTGAACTTCATCTAAGTCAATATTTTGCAGTATCAAATATGTCCCCAAATTTAACAAAATAAATACCAATATTACGACAGTCCATACAATCAAAAAGACCTTGCTTTGTTTGATAGTGCCCGCAATTAACGACGGGTTTATATATTTATTTGATTTTTTTATATTTTCCATGCCTTACATCCCCTATTATATATAATACTGCAAAAATGTTTGCTCTAGATTGCCTTTTTCTTTGGACAACTCTTTTACGTTGATTACATCCGCAATCTTGCCTTTTTTGATGATAGCGGCTTGGTCGCAAACTCTTTGGACATCGTTAAGTATATGGGTGGACAGCAGCACGCTCGCGCCGCGCTGCCTTTCTTTTTCTATAAGATCAAAAAATCTTTGCTGCATTACCGGGTCAAGCCCGCTTGTAGGCTCGTCCATAACCAGCAAATCAGGGCTATGCATAAGCGCCAATATAATGCTTACTTTTTTCGCGTTGCCAAAAGACAGCTCTTTGCCCTTCTTTTTGACATCAAGCTCAAACAGCTCTACAAGCTCCCGGACTCTTTGCATGCCGCAGCCTCTTAACTTCGCCGAATACTCAAAAATTTGGGCGGCGTTAAAGTTTTTGTAAAATATCGCCTCGGCGGGAACATAGCCCACGCGGCTTTTTATCTGCTCGTCAAATTTGGTAACATCCTTAGAAAAAATACGCGCGCTTCCCGATGTGGGAAAAAGCAAGCCCATAAGTATTCTAATGGTAGTGGATTTGCCCGCCCCGTTTGGCCCGATAAAGCCAAAAATTTGGCCCTGGTCAACGCTGAAGGACACATCCTCAATCCCCATATGGACGCCGTAATATTTCTTGAGATTAAAAATCTCTATTATTTTTCCCATAAAAATTGCTCCTTAACAAAAAAATAACACATACCCATTATAACAAAAAGGTATGCGCCTGTCTAAGACAAAAACCAATATATAATACTCTTAATTAAAAATTAATAATTCTAATTAAATTTTAATCAAAATCTTTGTCGAAAAAATATTATTTTATGCTATTATTTTTTTCTTTATATTCAATCAACGCTTGACATAATTGGTCGGGACAAGATGTTCCGTTGCGGCAGATTATGCCTTTTAAAGAATTTATAATGTCGTCTATATTTTTGCCTAAAACCAATTTGGTGATTCCTTGAAGATTGCCGCTGCAGCCGCCCGCGAACTTCAGGTCAATCAACTTGTTATCACGAACATCAAAGATAATTTGTCTAGCGCATGTGCCTTTTGTATGATAAAGCTCCATTTATTTCTCACCGTATATAAAATAAAAAAATTCCTACATTATTATATCACCTAAGCGTTTTTTGTCAATATCAAAAAATTTAGCGCTGTTTTTAGTCCAAATTTTCTAGTGTTCCCAAAAGAACTTCAAAGGGTTTTTGACGAAATTTGCCTTAAAGAATAAAAAAAGCGTTATTTAAGAAAAATCTTTTTTTGGACTTTTTCGCAAGGTGGAAAAAAATCCAAACACGCCCGACAAAAACGCGCCCGCAATCAACATATAAAAGCCGATTTCGGCTTTCATTGAAATAAACCCGTTACCTATATTGAAAAAGTTATAGTAATAATTATTGGATAGAGTAAACGCGATGCCAAAGATAACGCTCAGCAAAAAAGAAGCCATTAATATATATGACATAAGCCTGCGCAAAAAATTATAAAAATGTTTGCGCGGCCTTAAAAGCTGCAAGACGCTAAATAGCACAAAACCCAAACCCGCCAACATGGCGGTAACGGCGACCATGCGCGTCAAGACTGCCCAAGCCCCGTAAAACTTGCCGTTATGCTGAACAAAGAGCGGTCTTATATTGTTAAAATTATTAAATAAGCCGTATCCATACAAGGTTTTCCCGTCTGCCGATACCGCCCATACATCCAAGAACATAGGCAATATCAGCAAAACTACGCTCATGCAAGCAATTAAGGCAAGAATTATATTTTTCCTGTTCATAACCTGTTTTAAAATCCGTTTTTTATGTTTATTATTGCTGTTTTGGGATTTTATATTATGATAAGTATTTAAAAATTGATATAGTTTTTTAAAGCGATTGTCATTTAATAAAAAATTTTTTAAATAATTTATACGCGCCATTAGCTTGGTGTTTTTTGGGGCGAATTTCAAAACCCCGCGCATAAATCAAAAATAATTATAAAATATTCCCTTGATACTGTTTGTCCATTAACTTCTTCGTTTTTTCTGTCAAAATCTACCAAAAAGTAAAGATAGCCTTTATATAACGCGATGTTGGAACAAATTTCGCCTCCAGAAACTAGATATTCCCATTTTAGTGCGCCCTTTATCGCCCTTGCTGTCTATGCCGTTTTTATTGCCTTTATCGCCAATATATTTAGGGTCGTTGGCATTTTGATAATCGTCGTTTCTTTTATGCAGGCGCAAGCAGAAAAAATAACGCGCAAAAGCTATAATATTGACAGCGCCGATGAAATTGCGGGCAAATATAATGTTTTTAAAGACTGCCAAATAACGACTTCCGAGCTGCTGCCTTATACAAAAA
>JAAZDJ010000141.1 GCA_012512255.1 Clostridiales bacterium
AAAGACTATTTCTAGTCTATTTACTTTGGTTAATTGCTTCTTGGTAGTCAGTTAAGTTTTTAACATCGTCTTTATATTTTTCTACCATAAGTATATGTTGTTGGTTTAAATCTTCGATAGTTTTTTCGATATTTTCTTTACTTAATTTGATAGTATCAATTATAACTTCTACTTCTTGTCCATCAGGTGTTGACATTGGTTTAATACCACTTATTGCGTATAATTGTTGTTTCTTATCGTTTTTTCCATCTTTTTTAGCAATATATCTCATTTCTAATTTCCTTTCAAATATTTTGGACTACAATAACCAAATATGCAGTTTTTAGTTTGGACATAATCTTGCGTAATAACCGCGCGGACTTGGAGCATCCTGACGGGATATTCCATGTAAGTCCTGATTTGCATAACATCAAAAAAGAAAGCATAGGCTTGATAGAAGCTATGGGCGTGTTTATCTTGCCCGGAAGATTGTCCAAAGAAGCCGAAGAAATTAAAGACTTTTTGGTCGGGAAAAGCAATTTCAAAGAACTAAGCGATCCCAACCATCCTTTGATTGCGCATACGGGCATGATAGCCCAATTAATCAACGACCATGGCACCAATTTAAGCGATGAAGACGCTGGAGCCGCTATTGAAAAATATATCAATAAAGCGTGCGAGCGGATCTTAAAATGCACTGCGTTATTTAAAGACAACGAACAGGGCGAAAAAGCGTTTTTAGATTTTATGAAAAATTTGGGCTTTATATTAATAAACTAAAAAGCAAAAAACTACCGCGTCTTTTAAAAAAATAAATTAATAAAATCAAACCCGCTTATATATTTGTATAGCGGGTTTTCTTTTGTTTTAATATTCTATGGTTATAGTATTATCTAAAAAAATCCTAACGAAATAAGTATGGCTTTATTGACGCTCTCCATGGTTTTTTCGTCCAGTTCGCCTATTTTTTCCTTTAGGCGTCTTTTATCCAATGTGCGTATTTGTTCTAATAATATTACCGAATCCTTATTAAGTCCAAATTTTTCGCCTTTTAGTTCTATATGGGTGGGCAGTTTTGCCTTGTTTATTTGGCTTGTTATCGCGGCGGCTATAATCGTAGGGCTATGTTTGTTGCCTATATCGTTTTGAATTATCAATACAGGGCGCAAGCCGCCCTGTTCACTTCCTACCACCGGACTTAGGTCGGCGAAATATATTGAGCCTCTTTTTATGTTCGGTTTTTCCATTGCCACAATCCCCTATGTTAGCAAGCTCAAGATTAATTGCTCCCATTTCCTCATAACCCTTTGCAAACTCTTCTCGGTCTATACTATGCGAAGCCGATAAAAAAAGTTTCGCCCAATTGTTAAGATATTGCTCTTTGGTTATGCCTTGGCTTTGCGCTCTTCTTTCAAGTTCTAAATCCAGTTCTTTGTTAAGTTTTATTACATACTCTTTCATTAGATTATTCTCCCAAAAGAAATTTTTTAAACCTAAAAACAGCTTTGGATTTTTAGGCAATAAAACAAACATAGTCTGTTAGTTTGC
>JAAZDJ010000142.1 GCA_012512255.1 Clostridiales bacterium
GTCATAACGGTTTCCCCGACATACCGCCCGCCAAAAGTTCCAAATCTTGTTTTATCCATTTCGTACCGCCTTTATTAATTGTTTTATTTTTGTCTTATCTTTTTTGTCGTTGGTTTCAGCGCCGCTGCATATATCCAAGCAATACGGCTTTAGCTTTTTGGCGAAAAGAATGTTGTCAATATTAATCCCGCCCGCCAAAAATGTTTTGCCCAAATCAAAATTAATTAGTCCCCAATCAAAGCTTTGGCCGCTGCCGCCATAACGGTTATCCAGCAAGATATAGTCGCTTTTTAAAAGTTCGGGCATTCGGTCTTTTATTTTATACGCCTTGATTACGGGAAGCCCCAGCTTTTTTACTTGGTCTATATAATCTTGGTCTTCCTCGCCGTGCAGTTGGACCAAATCTATAATCCCTTCCTTACAAACCTCTTCTATCTTGGCGATCTCGGCGTTTTGAAAAACCCCGACAGCTTTGATTTTTTGGTCCAATCTTGCCCTTAACTTTTGTGCTTGTTCGGGTTTTATCGCCCTTTTGGATACGGGCGCAAAATTAAATCCTATATAATCGGGCAAATATTGGTTGACTATATCTATATCCTCTTGCGTTTTTAAGCCGCAAATTTTTATCCTGCACATATCACACCCTTAAATTTTCTATCGCTTGGCTTATTGAAGCGCTTTTGGAAAACGCCGTGCCCACAAGCGCCGCGTCAAC
This sequence comes from Clostridiales bacterium, assembly GCA_012512255.1. Lineage (NCBI taxonomy): Bacteria > Bacillati > Bacillota > Clostridia > Eubacteriales > Clostridiales bacterium. The sequence continues at coordinate 716 of JAAZDJ010000142.1, forward strand.
GCCCAAAGATTTTACGTATTTAGCGTCCCGAGGGTCCAAAATTCCGCTTTCGGACACCTTAATTACCGTATCGGGCAAATATTTTATAAGCCTTTCGGTGTTTTTTATATCCACCTCAAAAGTCTTTAGGTTTCGGTTGTTAATGCCTATAATGCCCGCGCCTAATTCAAGCGCCGCGTCAAGCTCGTCTCGGTCGTGGACTTCAACCAATACCTCCAGCTCCAAACTTTTAGCCAAGTTAAAAAAGTTTTTTAATTGCTCATTGGTCAATATCGCGCAAATCAAAAGCATACAATCGGCGCCTATTACCGCGGTTTTCAAAATGTCATACTCGTCTATTATAAAATCCTTCCGCAAAACAGGCAAGTCGCTTAGTTTTTTAAACGCCTCCAAATCCCGCTCGCTGCCCAAAAAATATTTTCGCTCGGTCAAAATGCTGACCGCCTGCGCGCCTGAGACTTCTTTGGCAAAATCGCCTATTTTTAAGTCTTGGTTTAACACGCCCGCCGAAGGCGAGGCCTTTTTATACTCGGCGATAATGTTAAGCCTTCCCTGCTTTCGTATGCTTTTTGAAAAGGCGCGCCTTGACTGTCCCAAGACCAGCTTTTTTTCTAATTCCTTTGCGCTAAGGCGCGCTTTTTCTTCCTTTAGCTGCTGTTTTTTGTTTTTCAAAACAGCCCTTAACAAATCATTTATTGGTTTCAATTATCAATTCCTTTAATTTTTTTAGCGCTCTGCCGCTGTCAATGCTCTCGGCCGCCATTCGCGCGCACTGGCTAATGGGCTTGGACAAAACGGCTTTAATAGCCAAAGCGCTGTTCATTATGACGGTGTCGCGCAAAGGCCCTCTTTCGCCTTGCAAGACCCTTAGCGCCATTTGCTTATTGGTTTGGGCGTCGCCGCCTATTATATCTTGAAGCTCGCAGCCTTCCAGCCCGAAATCTTTTGGCGTCAATGTATAATGGACGACATCGCCGTCTTTATACTCGCTTATATAGGTAACGCCGGCGGGATTGACTTCATCCAAGCCGTTTTCGCCGTGAACGACTATGCCGCAAACAAGCCCCAATTGCCCCAAAGCCTCGGCCACGGGCCTTTGCAACGCGCGGTCGTATACGCCCAAAAGCGCGTATTTGGCCAATGCGGGATTGCTAAGCGGCCCGAGTATGTTAAATATAGAACGAAAGCCCAATTCTTTTCTGACTTTGGCGGCGTATTTCATTGAGGTGTGATAAACGGGCGCGAACAAAAACGCGATGCCTATCTTGTCAAAAATCTCTTGCATTCTTTGGGGCGGTATGTCAATCTTGACGCCCAGCGCCTCAAACACATCGGCGCTTCCGCATTTGGAAGAAACCGACTTGTTGCCGTGCTTGGCGACTTTAATTCCGCAGCCCGCCGCCACCAGCGCGCTTATGGAAGACACATTAAAGGTGTTGTGCCCGTCGCCGCCCGTGCCCACTATGTCCAGCGAGTCGCTGCCTTCTATTTTTATGGCTTTATCGCGCATAGCCATAGCCGAACCCAAAATCTCCTCGGAGGTTTCGCCTTTTAGCTTTAGCCCCGTCAAATACGAAGCCAAGACAATATCGCTTACCTCGCCGCTCATTATCTTGGTCATAACGAAGCGCGCGTCTTGGTATGTCAAGTTTTGTTTATCGGTAACCATTTTCAAAATCGCTTGCATAGTATTAAACCTCCAAAAAATTTTGCAAAATCTGTTTGCCGTATTCCGTCAAAAACGAAGCGGGACAAAACTGCAAGCCGAATATTTTATGCTGCCGATGCCTAAGCGCCATTATAGCGCCCTCGTCGTCATAGGCCGCGGGGCACAATACGGGCGGGAGTTTTTCTATTATCAAAGAATGGTATCTGCCCGTATTGATTTTGGGCGGCAGGTTTTTAAAAATCGGACAGTCCAGCAAATGAACGGGCGATTTTTTCCCGTGCGCTATCTTGCGCATCGGCCTTACCTCGCCGCCAAAAGCAAGCGCTATCGCCTGGTGTCCAAGCCCTATTCCCAAAATAGCCGTATTTTCGCCCGATTGCTTAACAATCTCAATCAATAGTTTGGCGTCTTTTGGATGACCTGTACCGGAGCTTATCACTATATGCGTAGGCGCCAAATCTTTGATTTTTTCAAGAGTCGCTTCGGCGCTTTTTATGACCATAATATCGCCGTCAATTTCAGCCAGATATTGATAAAGATTATAGGCAAATCCGTCGTTGTTATCTATTAATATAGTCATTAGCTAAAAACCTCTTTTTTTTAACAGCTTTGTTCTACCGCCGCCAAGACGGCTTGGGCTTTGTTAAGCGTTTCTTGGTATTCTTTTAGGGGGTCGCTGTCCAGCACAACGCCCGCGCCGCTTTGGACATTGATTTTGTCTTTGTATTTGACCACCGTTCTTATGGCTATGCAGCAGTCCATATTGCCGTTATAGCCCAAGTAACATATAGCGCCGCCGTATATTCCGCGCCTGTGCGGTTCCAGCTCGCCTATAATTTGCATGGCTCTTATCTTGGGCGCGCCCGACAAAGTGCCCGCGGGCAGCACCGCGCCCAGAGCGTCCAAAAAATTACAATCTTTTTTTAGCCTGCCCGCCACCACGCTGGTAAGGTGCATTACATGCGAATATCGCTCCACGGCAAGATGATTTCTTACTTCCACGCTGCCGATTTCGGATATTTTGCCCAAATCGTTTCTGCTTAAGTCCACCAGCATATTATGCTCGGCTATTTCTTTGGGGTCGTTAAGAAGCTCTTGTTCTAAGTCCCTATCCTCTTGCTCCGTGCGCCCGCGCGGCCTCGTGCCCGCTATGGGATAGGTAATGACTTGGCCGTTTTCTATATGGATAAGCGTCTCGGGCGAGCATCCCGCGATTTCCAGCTCATCCATTTTGATATAGTAAAGATAAGGCGAGGGATTGATAGTCCTTAATTTCCTATAAACCTCAAACAAACCGCCTTTATATCGGGCGAAAAACCGCACAGAAGGCACAACTTGAAAAACTTCGCCGAGTTTGATGTATTCTTGCGCCTTTTTTATGTTTTGAATATATCGCTCTTGGGTAATGCTGGTCTCAAAGCGCGGTTTTTTGCCCGAGGCGGCATAATTATAATCAATAGGGGCTTTTATAATCTCTTCCAATTTATCCAATATTTGTTGGCATCTTTGGTATTCTTTTTCGCGGTCGCGCGATGCGTCCATATTGGCTATAAGATATAAATATTGCTCATAATGGTCAAAGACAATGAGGTTATCAATAAACATTAATTTTATATCGGGCAAATCATCCATTTTTGGATAATCAAACACGATAGAATTATCAAAATACCCCGCGCTCTCAAAGCCGAAATAGCCCACGGCCCCGCCCGTGAACACAGGCAGGCCCGGAATGCGTGGGGAAGTGTATTTGTTCAGCAAGGTCTTTAAAGTTACGATGGGATTATCAAAAACCTGAATTTGCCCGTCTTGCTTTAGATATAATTTGTTGTCGCTGATTTCTACTTGGATGCTTGGGTCAAGCCCCAAAAACGAATACCGCGACCACCTTTTTTCTTTGACGCTTTCAAAAAGGTAATAGTTTTGACTGTTTGCCGCTATTTTTTTCAACAGCAAAACAGGCGTGTAAAAATCCGCGTAAATTTTTCTATAAACTGGAACTTTGCCAAAACCTTGGCACAAATCAAAGACTTGTTGTTTTAACACCTAATCTAATCTCCTCTATGGCTATAACTATGCTATTTCTAATCTATACCTAATAAAAGTATAGTAATAGTATATTCCCCGAATATAAAAATGTCAATATTTTTATAACAATTTATTAATATTTTTTAAAAATTTTAAAACCAAACATCATAATCGGTTTTTTATCGTTTTTTTATTTGTCCGAAGTTAATTTTTTTCTAAAAACCAAAAGGCTTATCGCCAATAAGATTATAGTATATATAATGACCACTATAAGCGGCTTCCAAATCTTGGAATATTGGCCTAGTATGGCAAAACTCGCCAAATCCACGGCGCTTTGTCCTAAAAATACGCCAAAGATTTTGTCCTTAAAGCATTATATCATATAAACCCCAAAACGCTTAAATAATCAAAATGTTTTTAATGACCGTTATATCAATAATTAATAGTAAAAAAACTTAAAATTAGATTATAAAAAGTTTTAAAAAAGCCTTAATATAAATAACAGCTTTTAAAAAGCTATTTTAAAAAAATTTGCGCCGCATTTAGCCCAAAAAAAATATATAAATTAAGCGTCCGCCAATTTGGACGAATTAAACTTTTTTACACTTTCTTAAGCCTAAAAATCTATAATTATGGATACTGCCCAAAATCATGCGCGCGAATTTAAGTTAAAAGCCTAATTTTTAAGCCAACAGCATTCTGTCTGTGGCGAAATTACCGCCGGCGCTTTGCTCAAACTTCTTTAATAAGTCTTCCACTTTTAACGATTGTTTTTCGGCGCCTTCTGCTTCGTATATAATCTTGCCTTCGTGCA